>CAIYAN010000001.1 GCA_903924185.1 uncultured Opitutia bacterium
CCTGACTGAGCTCGGCGTGTTTCGTCCGACCTCCGTCTATCGGATGTTCGCCGACGACGAGCAGAAAGAGAAGGGTCAGAAACGGGCCGCGATGCCGGCCTATGCGCCGTTCATCGAGCGAGTGACGACCGGGCAGGGGGAACTCGATGCGGGACTAACGGATACTCTCGGTGGCGTCCTCATGCGTGGGGCGTGGGTTGACCTAAAGCGCCTGCTGGCGGAGGAACGGGCCCGCTTGGAGGTTGCCGGGGTTCTTTTTACCGAGCCCTTAGATCCGGCTGCGGTACAGCCAGGACCAGAAGGCGTGGTTTGGCGGACTGTCCAAGCCCGTGGGGTGGTTTACTGTGACGGCTATAAATCCGCCCAACGCGGCCCATTTGCCTATCTCCCTTGGCAGCCCGCCAAAGGGGAGGCCCTTTCCCTGCGTTCGGATGCCCCGCAGAAGCCTTTTATCCTTAATCGTGAGGGTTGGGCTCTGCCGCTAGGCGAAGGCCTCTGGCGGACCGGTACGAACTGGGCGTGGGATGATTTGAACGAGCAGCCCACGGAGGTGCAGAAGGAAAAGCTGCTCAAGCGCTTCCGGGGTTACTTTGGGCAGGAAGTTTCCGTCGAGGTAACCACCCACGTGGCCGGCGTCCGGCCGTGCACGGCGGACAACCTGCCGTTTCTCGGCACGCATCCGACGGAGTCACGTTACCACCTCTTCAACGGCCTCGGCCCGCGCGGTACCGTGTGGGCACCGACCTTGGCGGAGGAGATGGCTGAACACCTGGTTTCTGGAAAGCCGGTCCGTCCGGATTGCGACCTGCGGCGTTTCGCCTGAGGGCTTCGGTCCACCTTATTTCGATTTCTTGCCGCCTTTGCCGACGCCGCGAGGCTCGCGGGCGTTGGCGTCGTAGGCTGGGTTAGGTTGGTCAGCGAGGAAGGCCCCCGTCGACTTTTGCCACGCAAGCAACTGCTTCTTGAGTGCCTCCACGCGGGTGGGTTCCTGTTGGGCGAGGTCCTTGCTTTCGTCCGGGTCCTTGCGCACGTCGTAGAGTTCAAAGGTCGGTCCGGCGAATTTCTGGATGAGCTTATAGTCGCCGGAGCGGAGGAGGCTCATTGGTTCGCCTTTGCCGATGTAGCAAGGGAAGTGCCAGTAAATGGCCGTGCGATCGAGGGAGGCCCCGGTGCGCAGTTGCTTCATGAGACTGAGCCCATCGGTGGGCTGTTCCTTGGGCAAGGGGGCGCCGACGGCCTCGAGGATTGTCGGCATGAAGTCGATGCTGGCGACGGGGTCTTGGTACGTCTTGCCGGCTGGGATGACGCCGGGCCAACTGACGGCACCGGGCACGCGTAGGCCGCCTTCGTAGAGCAAGCCTTTGCTGCCACGGAGCGAGCCGACGACGTAGGGCAGGCCGCCATTGTCGGACGTGAAAATCACCAACGTGTCCTTGGTCAGGCCCAGGCTCTCGAGCTTGGTCATGATGCGACCGATGCTTACGTCGATCGCTTCGACGGTTGCCGCGTATTCGGGCGTGATGCCTTTGTCTGCGGCCGATGGCGTCTTCGCCTTGTACTTGGCGAGGAGCGCGGGCTTCGGGTCGAAAGGTTCGTGCACGGAGTGGTCGGCGTAATACAGGAAGAAAGGCTTTTCGCGGTGCTTATCCACCCAGGCCAGCGCCTCGTCGCAGAGGGCGTCGGAGAGGTAGCGCCCCTTGCCGTCCATATAGGCGTCCTTGGCGAAGCCCACATCGTCGGGTCGCACGTAGACATCGAAGCCACGGCCGGTCGGGCTACCGGAGGTGCCATTGCGGCCGCGCCCGAGGTTCCACATGCCGATCAAGGCCGTGGCGTACCCTTGGCCACGCAGCACGTCAGCGACCGTCTTGGTGTGGGCGGGAAGCTCATCGTTGCCGCGGGTCGA
>CAIYAN010000002.1 GCA_903924185.1 uncultured Opitutia bacterium
AAGCGGGGCAATTACCCGTGCCCGTCGTTTCGACTTGGTAAGCGTGGGTCGTGGGCTAGTTTGCACCCGATGGCCAGACCCCGGCTTACCCTGAATGCTTATGCGGCTTTCGCCGCATGGGCGTTGTGCTGCTCGCCAGCGGTCGCCGCTCCCGTGGATTTTCTTCGTGAGGTTCGCCCAATCTTCGAGGCGAAATGTTTCAAGTGTCATGGCCCAGAAAAACAGAAGAGCGGCTTTCGCCTAGATGCTAGTCAGGTCGCTTTGCATGGAGGCGAAGCGCACGCACCTAATATCGTGCCGGGTCAGCCTGACCGTAGTCCGTTACTGCGTTTCGTCTCAGGGGTAGACCGCAAGATGCGCATGCCGCCCAAGGGTGACCTCCTGACGGTGTCCGAACAGGCTACCTTGCGCGCATGGATCGCCGAAGGCGCCGTGTGGCCGGCAACGGCAGATGTCGTTCTGGCTAACCCGCGGGACTGGTGGTCTTGGCGCCCCCTCCCTTCGTCGAAACCGGCGGTTGATGGGTCCGCTAAGATTGACAGCCTGGTGCGCGCTAAACTCGCCGAACGTGGCTTGCAGCCCGCCGCCCCCGCCCCCGCCGCTACCTTAGTCCGCCGCGTCACCGTTGACCTGACGGGCCTGCCGCCGACGCCCGAGGAAACCGCGGCCTTCCTCGCCGACGCTTCGCCGCTGGCCTACGAACGCTTAGTGGATCGGCTGCTCGCTTCGCCGCGTTATGGCGAGCGTTGGGCGCGGCATTGGCTGGATGTCGTGCACTACGGCGACACGCACGGTTACGATAAGGATAAGCCCCGTGAACATGCCTGGGCTTATCGGGACTATGTCATTCGCGCCCTTAATGCCGACAAGCCTTACGCCCGCTTCGTGCAGGAGCAGGTGGCGGGGGACACTTTATTCCCTGGGACGCGTGATGGCATCGAGGCGATGGGCTTCTTGGCGGCCGGGCCTTGGGATTTCATTGGTCATGCCGAAGTGCCGGAGTCGAAGGTGGATGGTAAGTTAACGCGGCATCTCGACCGTGATGATATGTTGGCGAATACCTTAGGGACCTTCACGAGCCTCACTGCGCACTGTGCCCAATGCCATAACCATAAGTTCGATCCCATCACCCAGGAGGATTATTATAGCCTTCAGGCCGTGTTCGCCGCGCTCGACCGAACTGATCGGCCCTATTACCTCGATGATGCCACCAACGCCACGGCAACCCAGCTAGTGCGGCAGCAAAAGGACTTGAGCGCAAAGATTCGGCAGGCCGAGGCCACCTTGAGTACACAAGCCGGCGAGGCTTATGCCGCGTTGACCCGTCGCATCGAAGGTATCTCGAAGACCGCCGCCGCCAAGGCAGGTAACCCGACTCCTGACTTCGGCTATCACGCCCAAGTTTCAAAGCAGGCCCAAGCGGTGAAATGGGTGCAGGTGGACTTGGGGCAACGCGTCGAGCTGGCCCGCGTCGTGCTCTCGCCCTGTTACGACGACTTTAATGGCATCGGGGCAGGCTTTGGGTTTCCAGTCCGTTTTAAGGTCGAAGTCAGCGACGACCCGGAATTCCGCCAAGGGGTCCAGCTCCTCTGGCGCGGCCACGACCAACGCTTCATGGCGGATCTGCCCAACCCCGGCCTGACGCCGTACGTGGTGCCGATTGAGCCGGAGGACGCCGTCACTGGCCGATATGTGCGCGTCACGGCGGTCCAATTAGCCCCGCGGAAAGGTGACTTCATCTTTGCTTTGGCAGAATTAGAAGTACGGACCGCAGATGGCCGCAACGTCGCCCAAGGCCGACCGGTCCAAGCGTTGGATTCAATCGAGGCCACGCCACGCTGGCGGAGGGTGAACTTGACCGACGGGCTCGCCCCGGTCCGTCCGTCGTTAGATGAGCTGACGCAGTTACGTGCCGAGCGTGATCGTTTGCTCCTGGCTGCAGCGACGCCTGCGGCGGCGGCGGCCCTTCGTGCGCAGCGCGCCGAAGCGGCGGAGATCGCTACGTCGTTGGCCCGTTTACCTAAGCCTTCCTTGGTCTATGCCGCTGGCATCCACACGGGTTCGGGCGCCTTCGCCGGGACGGGCGCCCAAGGGGGCCGACCTCGCCCGATTTTCCTGCTGGCCCGCGGACAGGTGACCCAGCCCCAGCGTGAGGTCGGCCCCGGTGCGCTGGCGGCCTTGGGGTTCGCGCCTGCACGCTTTGTCTTGCCTGCAGGGGCGGGCGAAGGGGAGCGCCGCGCCGCATTGGCCCAGTGGCTGACCCATCAGGATAACCCCTTGTTCTGGCGCAGCGCGGTGAACCGGATTTGGCAGTATCATTTCGGCCAAGGCCTGGTCGAGACGGCTAATGATTTCGGACGCAACGGTGCGGTTCCGACGCATCCAGAATTATTGGACTGGTTGGCGGGGGATTTTCGCGAACATGGCGGGTCGTGGAAGCGCCTGCATCGCCAGATTTTGCTGAGTGCGACCTACCGGCAGTCATCAGACGACAATCCCGCCGCTAGTCGTCTCGATGCGGGCAACACCTTGCTGTGGCGCCACCAGCGGCGAAAGCTCGAGGCGGAAGTTCTCCGCGATGCCGTCCTGCAGGCGAGTGGTCGACTAGACCTCACCATGGGCGGCCCGGGCTGGCGGGATTTTGTGGTGGAGCGCCCCGAGCACTCGCCGCACTACCGCTATGACCTAGCCGACCCAGCCGACCCGCAGACGTTTCGTCGGTCGATTTACCGTTTCGTGGTGCGATCACAGACGCAGCCTTGGATGACTTCGCTCGATTGTGCCGACCCTTCGATGCGCGTCGACAAGCGTAACGAGAGCCTCTCGGCCCTGCAGGCTCTGGCTTTACTCAACAATGGCTTCATGCTGACGCAGTCAACCATACTGGCTGAGCGTGTCGTCCGCGAACGCGGCGAGGTAAAGACGCAAGTGGCGCGTGCCTACGAACTGGTGCTTGGTCGTCCGCCGTCCGCTGCGACGCTCGAGCGGTTAGTGGCTTTCACCCGCGAGCAAGGCTTGCCAGCTACCTGCCGGGCGCTTTTCAACCTCAACGAGTTCGCCTTCGTCGATTAAGCGATGAGCAACACTTCTCCATTTCATCGCTCTCGCGCGCAGCCCGCGCTGAGTCGGCGCGATTTTCTCTGGCAGGCGGGCGGCGGTCTGGGTGGCCTCGCCTTGGCTTCGCTCCTCGGGACTGATCGAGTGCTGGCCTCGCCCGGTAAGCTCACGGGTTGCTTGCATCATCCGCCCAAGGCCAAGCGGGTCGTCCAGTTTTTCATGGCGGGCGCGGCGAGTCATCTCGACCTCTATGATTACAAGCCCGAGCTGATTAAGCGCCACGGACAACCCAGCGATTTCGGGGAGAAGGTCGAAGCCTTCCAGAATGGTTTGGGACCGTGGATGCGACCCTTCTGGGACTTCCAGCCCTACGGGCGTTCCGGCAAGATGCTCAGCGAAGTTTCCGCCCCGCTGGGCGCGGTCGTCGACGACATAGCTTTCATTCATAATATGGTCGGTAAGTCCGGCGTCCACAGTGCCGCAACTTTACTACAGTCCACGGGCTTTCAGTTGCCAGGGTTTCCGGGTGCCGGGTGTTGGGTGAGTTATGCGCTGGGTTCGGAGAACGATAACCTACCAACTTTCGTGGTCCTGCCAGATCATCGCGGTTTTGCCTCCAATGGGGTGAAGAATTGGGACGCGGCCTTTCTGCCATCCCAACACAGCGGGACCATCATCCAGCCTGGTACGACCAATCCAGTGGCCGACTTGTTTCCTGGTAAAGGTGCTGGCCT
>CAIYAN010000003.1 GCA_903924185.1 uncultured Opitutia bacterium
GGGCGGGGACCTAGCTGCGGCACATCGCTCCGTTGCGCGGCGCGAATGAGTTTCTCCGGATTCAGCCCAAAGTGCTCGGCGACCTTGACGCCCATATCGTAACGGCTGAGCGGCTCGAGGCCGGCCCAATGATAAACCCCGGAAAGGTTAGGGCGCTCGCAAAGTTCCACCGCGGCATCGGCTAAGTTACTCAAGCTCACGGGCTGGCGAATCTCATCGGTGAATAAAGGCGTCTGCTTACCGGCGGCCCAATCCTTGAACAGCCGTTCGTGGAGGCCGCGGTCGCCGGTGCCTGAATTCCCATTCAACAAAGTCGTCCGGATCACCGCCGCATGCTCGCGGCCGAACTTTAATACCTCCACTTCGCCGGCCGCCTTGGTCCGGCCATAGAGGTGTAAGGGTGACGGGGTCGCCGTGTTTCCGTAACGTCCGGTTTCGCCGTCAAAAACCATGTCGGTCGAAAGATGGATGCATTTAGCACCGACGTGAAAAGAGAGTTGGGCTAAACGACGGGGTAGGTCGACATTCAACGCCTCCGCCTTGGCGGGTTCGCGATCGCAGCCGTCGATGGTCGCAAGGGCAGCGCAGTTAATCACGGCCTGGGGAAACTCCTCGAGCATGAGGGTCTGGACAGCGGCAATATCGCAGAGGTCCATCGTGATAGAACGTAGGAGGTCGGGGACGACCACGGCCTTGGAACCACCGATGGCTAAGACATCGTGCCCGCGCCGCAAAGCGGCGATGACGACCTCGCGGCCGGCGAAACCATTGGCTCCTGTGACAATTATCCGCATCGCAGGAAAAGTAGCGTTTGAAGGGTCGGAGGCAAGCGGGGAGGGCGTGGCTCACGCTTGCCAAAGCGGTCAGGAGCAGCCTTGATAGCGACTTCCATGCCGACTTATTCCGAATTGGCCAATCGGCCCGTCCTGTCGCAACCCGTCTATGAAGCCGGACGCCCCATAGAGGTCGTCGCCCGCGAGTTCGGCTTAGACCCCGCTTCGGTCATCAAATTGGCCTCGAACGAAAATCCGCTGGGACCGTCCCCCAAGGGCTTGGCCGCGGCCCAGAAGGCCTTGCAGGTCTGCCACCTCTATCCCGACGGCGGCTGCACTTTCCTGCGGGAAAAATTGGCGGCGCACTGGGCCATGCAGCCCGAGAACTTTGTCGTCGGGAACGGCTCGAATGAGGTGATGATCATGCTCGCCCAAGCCTTTCTCCGCCCAGGCGATGAGGTCGTCTTTGGCTCCCAAGCTTTCATCGTCTACAAGTTAGCCACGATGCTATTTGGCGCCACCGCAGTCGAGGTGCCGATGCCTGGTTTCCGTCACGACCTCCCAGCCCTGCGGGCGGCCGTGACCGATCGGACGCGCCTCGTTTTCCTCGCCAGCCCGAACAACCCCACTGGCGGGACCGATGACCCCAAGGAAATCATCGCCCTCGCGCAATCCCTGCCTGACCACGTCATCTTCTGCCTCGACGAGGCCTACGCCGAATACCTCGATGCCTCGGCGGACCTCCGTCCACTTATCACCTCCGGTCGCAAGGTCGTCGTTTCGCGGACCTTCTCGAAAGCCTATGGCTTAGCGGGCCTGCGCGTTGGCTACATGATGGGTTCCGCCGAA
>CAIYAN010000004.1 GCA_903924185.1 uncultured Opitutia bacterium
AAGAGACCTCACTTGCATTTTTATAGGTAGACGCTGTATTTTAACCCTTCGAAGCCGCTCCCGGCGGCTGTAGTTCAGTCCAACTATCGGATAGTAGCGTAGCCTGGTAGCGCGCCTGCTTCGGGTGCAGGAGGTCGGGGGTTCGAATCCCCCCTATCCGACCATTTCAGACCCTTCATTCGACCACGGATGAGGGGTCTTTAGTCTTGGAGACTCGGCTCCCTTGCCATCTCCCAATCGAAGGCTAGTGGTAAAGCTACCCCACCCATCCATGCACCCCTTACGCTGGCTTTTCTCCCTACTGCTGACCTCCACCTTGGCGGTCGCGGCTTCCGTCGACTCACTCGCCAACCAAAAGATCGTCGTCCTCGGCGACTCCATCACGCAAGCGGGCGGCTACGTGTCGTTCATGGACTACTACTTGCAGAAGCTGCGGCCACAGGCTCGTTTTGAGGTCTATCCGCTCGGCCTGTCGAGCGAGACAGTCTCCGGCCTCAGCGAGCCCGGCCACGCCGGCGGTAAATTCGCACGGCCCGCGCTCTCAGAACGCTTGCCACGCGTCCTCGACAAAATGCGCCCCGACGTGGTCTTTGCGTGTTACGGCATGAACGACGGCATCTACCTGCCCCTCGAGGATAAGCGCTTCCAAGCCTTCAAGGACGGCATCAATCACTTGCTCGACTCCTGCCAAAAGGCCGGTGTGAAGCGCGTTATCCTCGTGACGCCCCCCATCTATGATGCGACCACGAAGCCAGGTGAGTTCAACTATGACACGGTGCTAACGGCCTATGCTGCGTGGGAGAAAACGCTGCAACGTCCAGGCCTCGAGGTCGTCGATTTGCACACGGCGATGCGCACCGCTCGCGCGAAACGCACCGAGGTCTTCTCCAAAGACCGCGTGCACCCGGGCGACGAAGGCCACCTGCTGATGGCCCGCACCATCCTCGCTGGCGTCGGGCTCGATACGCCCGAGGAGCCGATCGCAAAAATCAAGGCCGACCCGCTCTTCCCGCAGATTGATCTACTCCGTCGCCACCGGGCTACGCACTGGATGAACTTCACTGGCTATAGCCGCGAGAAGGTCGTCGCGCCGACGCCACTCGGCGACGCTGAGGCCCAGGCGGCCAAGATTCAGGTGAAGATCGACGAGTTGCGAAAGAAGTAATCGGCCGGCGCGATGCGACAATTCTTACTGCCGCTACTCAGCTTTGCGGCCAGCTTCTCAGGGGCGGCCCAAGAACTCACCCGCCTGTCCTATAACAACTCAGGGCTAACGGTAGACCTCGGCGTTGGGCTATGGGCTTGGCCGCTGCCGATGGACTTCGATGGGGATGGACGGCTCGACTTAGTGGTGAACTGTCCCGACAAGCCCTCTAACGGGACCTACTTCTTCGAAGCGACCGCCGATAGCGCCAAGACAGCGATGCCTGTCTTCAAGGCCGGCGTGCGCCTCAGTTTAGGACTGCAGAACGTCACGGTGAGCTACGTCGAGGGACAACCCAAGGTACTGTCGCCAGGGACCATCTACCCGGACTTTCTGCAAGCCGGCCTGAGCCACGGTCAGAAGTTACCGCTGTCCGCCAATGTGCACCCGAACAAGGTCCGGGCCAACATGTGGAAGGTGGTCGACTTCAACGGGGATGGTTTAAACGACCTCGCCATCGGCGTGGGCGATTGGACCGATTACGGCTGGGATAATGGCTACGACGCGCAGGGACGATGGATCCGCGGGCCGCTGCGTGGCTTCGTCTACATCGCCCTCAATCAAGGCACGAACGCACAACCCGTCTACGCGACGCCTTTTAAACTGAAGGCCGGAGAGCGCACGCTGGAGACCTTTGGCTGGCCATCCCCCAACTTCGCTGACTTCGACAGCGATGGCGACATTGACGTTCTCTGTGGCGAATTCCTCGATGGGTTTACGTATTACGAGAACATCGGTACGCGCCCGCAACCGCGCTATGCAGCGGGGCGTCGACTCACTTTACCGCCAGGGTCCGAAGCGCTGGCCCACCCATCCGCCTGGAAGGCGATGCGCGAGGCCGCCAGCCTGCCTGGGTCTCCACGCCCCTTAACGATGGATCTCGAAATGATCACGCCCGTGGCCATCGACTGGAACAAGGACGGCCACTTCGACCTCATTGTCGGCGATGAGGATGGTCGCGTGGCCTTCATCGAGAACACCGGGAATTTCACGAGCGACCATACGCCACTCTTCCTGCCACCGCGCTACTTCCAGCAAGAGGCGGCCGAGCTAAAGTTCGGCGCCCTTGCGACACCCTTCGGCTTCGATTGGGACGGGGATGGTGACATGGATATTTTAGCAGGCAACACGGCCGGTTACATCGGTTGGTTCGAGAACCTCAGCGGACCAGGCGTCGCGAAGCCAAAATTCGCGGCCCCCAAACACCTAACGGTTAACGGCCAACCACTCCGCATCATGGCGGGCGAGAACGGCAGCATCCAAGGTCCCGCCGAAGCGAAATGGGGCTACACGACGTTCACCGTGGCGGATTGGGATGGCGACGGACGGCCCGATCTCGTCGTTAATTCAATCCTCGGGGACGTGGTCTGGTATCGCAACACCGGCACGCGGCAGGCGCCTGCGCTCTCCCCTGCCCAGCCCATCGAGGTCGAATGGAACGGGCCGCAACCGTCGTTGGCTTGGGGTTGGCGCAAGCCCACTGGCAAGGCCCTGCTCACGCAGTGGCGGACAACGCCCGTTGCGGTCGACTGGAACCATGATGGGCTGATTGACTTGGTAATGCTGGACCACGAGGGCTACCTTGCCTTTTTCGAACGCACTCGGCGCGACGGCCAACTCGTCCTACTCGCGCCGCAGAGGGTCTTCTGCGACGAGGCCAACAAACCTTTACGTCTCACCGCTGGCACGGCCGGCAAGAGCGGCCGACGGAAGCTCTGCGTGGTCGATTGGGATGGGGACGGCAAACTTGACCTACTCGTCAACTCCTCGAGCGCTGACTTCTACCGCCAAGTTAAATCATCCGACGGGAAATGGTCTTTCCGGAACGAGGGGCCATTGGTGAAGCAGAACATCGAAGGGCATGACGTTAGCCCTGCCGTGGTCGATTTCAAGGGCGATGGTGTCCCCGACTTCCTCGGCGGGGCGGAAGACGGGCATTTCTATTTCCTGAGCAACCCGCGGCATCGTTAGTCAGTCAGCCCGCAGTCTCTCACCCTAAGACCGTGAAACTTAGCCCGAAGGTAAGCGGCTAATTCATCGACCTGCTTGCCATCGTCCGGTGGTCGCCTACTGGTGAGGGCTCAGCTAAACCTTCCTAAGTCATGCCTACCACCGCCCGCGCCTTCGGCACCTCTGCCGCCGCCAACCCGCTCGCCCCGCTGAGCATCCCACGCCGCGTGCCGGGTCCGACGGATATCGAGATGGAGATTTTGTTCTGTGGCGTCTGCCACTCCGACGTCCACACGGCCCGCAGCGAATGGCCCGGCACCCAGTATGCCTGCGTCCCTGGCCATGAGATCGTTGGACGTGTCACCAAGGT
>CAIYAN010000005.1 GCA_903924185.1 uncultured Opitutia bacterium
TAGCTGGCTAGCGATGCCGCTCGCGAGGTCCCCGAAGGTTAGGCCGAGGTAGAACGCCGCAACGGCCCAATTCGTCTGTACCTTCTCGCCTTGGATTCCCGCCGCCGGGGCGAACACGGTGGCCGCACGTTGGACGAGGATGCCAATCATAAACCAAGTGGGGAGGCCAATGAGCACGCAGCGGGCGTAACGGGCGAAGCGCTCGCGGGACGTGAATAGGGCGAAGAAATTACCGCGAGCGATGGAGCCTTCAGCGGCGGAAACCTTCGCATGCTGAAACATACCGGACTCATGCACTCCCACGCGCAAGAGAAGTAAGGCCAGGCCAAGGCCTCCGCCTATAAAGTAACTCATCCGCCAGCCGGCCGTCCCAAAGATCGCCCCAATGGCGTCAACATGGTCAGCCATGAAGCCAGCGACGACCGCCCCAAAAACGCCCACCGTAGCAACCAAGGCAGTTCCGTAACCGCGGCGTTCCTTGGACAGCGTCTCGGACACGAGCGCAATGCAACCGCCGAGTTCACCCGCGAGGCCAATGCCGGCGATGAAGCGCCACGCAGCGTAGGCGTTAAAAGTGTCGACCATCCCGTTGGCGATGTTTGCGATAGAATACAGCAGGATGGATCCGAAGAGGGTCGTCAGACGGCCCATGCGGTCGCCAAGGATGCCGAAGAAGATACCGCCGAGGAGCATACCTGCCATCTGCCAAGAAAGTAGGTCCTTATACCAAGGCGCCCCCGAAATAAGGCTCTCCAATCCTAACCCGCCATCTTTCAGCGGGCCGAGGCTCTTCTCACGCACCGTCATGAAGAGCGTGAGGTCGTAGATATCAACGAAGTAGCCCAGGGCGCCGACAATCACGGCCGGCTGCACGAGGTCTCGCCATAATGGACGTGGGGTAGACGAAAAATCGGGCGCACTCATGGGGATGGGGTCAGGCCTTCAAACCATGCAGGTTGGCCATCGAAATACCAGAAAGCATTGCGCCGGTGACGCCCAAAAAGCCTTGGTCTGTGCCGATGAGAAAGAGGTTGGCGACATCGGTTCGGCCATCCCGACGCTTGGTCGGAGCCCCGTAGATGGCCCCGTTTAAGTGCCCCGTAAACTTACGGACAGTGCGGGGCGTAAAGACATCGGTCGAGGTCTGGGCTGCGTCGTGGACAGCGTCCGCTACCGCGGGCAAGTGCGCCCGGGCAACGCGATTGAGGCGCGCACACCAAGCCTGCTTCTGGGCCAAGTACTCGGCTTCGGGCAAACGGCACCAGGCGTCATGGTTAGCTAAGGCAGTAACGCGCAACCAGCCTTCGTCCAGCGTGCGACCCGGGCCGTATTGGTAATTGTTGGGAATACAGATGACCCCCGAGCGCGGATCGACCAGATCCGCCGGGGCACGGTAAGCGAACCGCTCGGCGTCGCAGAAGAAAATAATCGTGTCCTGCCAACCAAAGTTCGCGAACGCCTGCGGTTCATAGGTGGCAATGGTCTCGGCGTAACCCAGCCGGCCAACCTCGCTAGCGCCGACGAGGGGCGCCTGA
>CAIYAN010000006.1 GCA_903924185.1 uncultured Opitutia bacterium
CTCCCGCGACTTATCCGAGGTCTTCACCGCCCTCGAACGTGCCAGTAAGATCGAGGCCTCGACGGCCGCCGACACCCGTTTCCTGCACAGTTTCCGACTCGGCGATTGGGCGCAAATCCGCGCCGAGCTAGGCCAGTTACCACCGGATCTTTCCCGCCGTATCTTCGATAAGATGCTCGCCGACCTCACCGAACGCCAGAAGAGCGGGATGAAGCTCGATGACATCCTCGCCATGGTGGACGCGTTGCCCGGTGAACTTAACGATGCCGAACTGCGTAAGATTGGTGAGCTGCTTTCCAATAGTGTGCCCGCGAGCGAATCCTTCTGGCTGGCCGAGCGGATGCGCCGCGGGACCGCTAAACTGGGTGGTAAGGACCCCGCTCGCCGCCTGGCCGCTGGCCGCGTCCTGCTCGCCGGGGGCTTCCGGGAATTAGCTTTGGCTTACTTGCCGACCAGCGCGAAGCTCGACGAGATCAAGGATGAGGCGTTGCGCCAAGAGGTCGCCGCCTTCTTGTCCACCGAGCAGGCCAGTGAGTTCGCTCAGCGCGAGCAGATTCAAAAAGTCTGGGACGAAAACGTCGCTATCCTGAACCGCGATAAGGTCAACGATGGGGACAAGACCAGGGCAGCAGGTAACTTAGCCCGCGTCATGACGCAGGTGCAGCCCGCCAACTTGGACAGTTTCTTTCGTGATCTTATTCGCACTAAACCGGATGCCGCGGTCCGCCTCATTGCTGGCCTGCAGCGAAAGATCCAGACCGACGCCCGTTCCGAGCCGGCGACCCGTGTTGAAAACCTGCGTGCCCAGTCCGTCCTCGCAACCCTCGTCGCCAACCATGCCGACGCTTCCGCCAGTCCCTGGAATCCTTTACTCGTCGCCATGGCGGATGAGTGGATGAATGAAGTCGAGACGACCTTTGCCCAGCGGGCCGCGCTGGCTACTCGCCGGACACGCGGCGGTAACAATAACACGAATGCGATCGAAGCCGAAGAATTGCTCGGCCTAGCTCCGATGGGTAAGTGGTTGGCGGCCCTCGGCCCCGAAATCCGCGACCGTTTGGACGCGAGCCTTTCGCGGGCAGTGATTGCGAGTGCGAACTTCGAAGCCGCCGCGGACCTGATCACGGACCTCGCGAAGCGGCATCCTTCCGCCGGGGTCGCCTTGGCGGAGGATTTCCTCTCTGCTTGGGCCCAAGCCCATAATCCCTTAGTGCCGGAAGAATTGCGCAAGAAGTATGGCCTCCCTGAGGACGCGCGGATTCCCGTGACGCCCGTCATGATGGAGCGCAACATCAACAGCCTCGCTAAGATGATGGAGCTCTTTCGGGCGGCCAATATCAAACCCCGTGATCAAGGTAAAGTCGTCGCGGCCTTTGACCTAGCTTATAGCAACGCCGAAGCCTACAGCGATTCCCACATCAAAAAAGTTTTCGGTTCGGCCGACCAGATGGACGAACAGGTCTTCTTCCTCCTGACCGCCCGCATGCATGCCAACCTATCGGATCGCTGGCGCCGGCAGGACTTGCAGCGCAACATGCTGACGCGCCGCACTGAGCAGCAGACGTATGAGATGGTCCAGGGCAGCTACAGCTCCCTCGTCACGATGATCGGGGCTTGGACCAAGAATAACCCGACCTCCTCCCGCGCGCTGATCTTCGGTGCACAGGTGCTGAATGACTGGTCCGATTTCGAGTACCTACAGGAGCTGGCCCCGGTGGACCCTGCTAAGCGGGTAGCCAATATGAAGGAGCGGAGCTTACAGGCCCTGGAGTATTTCCAGAAAGGGGCAGACGCCTACGGCCGCGAAATTATCCGCAATGGCGGCACGACCCAATCGATCGAGCCTTACTTGGTCTGGTTTAATTCCCTCGTCGGCATTGGTCACAATAACACCGTCAACTTGGCTAAGACCGTCAACCGCGCTGGCCTCCAGAAGATTCGGTCCAGCATCCAAGCACTGCCCGGCAAGGCGGCTCAGACGCATATGAACCTCTTGGCCAAGACCCTGAACGCGCGCCTGACCGATGAGCGCGACCCCTTGCATGAGGATATCAAGTATCGCTACCTCGCCGCGGCCTTGGTGGTCACGAAGGACGACCCGTTTACGATGGCCCTGCAGAAGCGCGCCACCTACCTCGACGAACTGCTCAGCGAAGTCCGCGTCCAGACCCGCCTCGACGGCCCGAACACGGTCGGCTCTAATCAAGAGTTTGGTATTTTTGTCAGTGTGATCCACACCGAAGCCATGGGCCGTGTAGCCAAGCTGGGCCAATACCTCACCAACGACGCCTCCGCCACCGCCGCTAAGAATAAGCGTCGCGGGCCGGCTACGAAGAAGGGTCGCGACGCCCAAGGACCGCGTGATGAGTTCCAGTTCGAACTCGAGGACGCGCTGTCCCCGTTCTTTGTGGTTCGTTCGATTACCTTCGCCACGCCCGATGTTAAGCCGCGGGCGACCGCCAATCCTGGCTGGGAAGAGACCGTCCTGGCCTACGTGCTGGTGCGGGCTAAAGATGCCAGCGTCGACAAGGTCCCGCCCGTGAAGCTCGAGTTAAAGTTCATCGACCTCTCGGGTCCGGTCACCGTGCCGGCCGTCTCGGCGGAGACCCTGTTCAAGGTTTCGCCGACGTCCGGTCCGCGTCCGGCGGGCCGCGTCGAAGTCACGCAGACCCTCGACACGCGTCAGTTTGCCATCAACGGCCAACTCAACTTGGACATCCATGCGACGGGGACGGGCTTGGTGCCTGACCTCGACGATCTCGTGGACCTCGAGATTGTGAAGCGCGTCGCCGCGGTCCGGCAGGTCGGTGCGGGTGAAGGCCTGCAAATCAAGGAGCTCAACACGTGGGGCGAGCAGGTCACTCCCCGTTCGGAGCGCCATTGGGTAATTTCTCTGGACGGCGATAAGATCCGCGCGGCCGACTCAGCCACCGAGGTGCCTTTTGCCCCGCTGAAGAATACGGCCAACGGCGCTATCTGGCGGACCTACGAAGATCAGGACCTCAAAGTCTTGCCTAAGGCTTCGGTCCGCTTGGATCGTCAGCAAGCTTTGCCTGGTACTGGCGCGATCCCGCCGGTTCCAACCAGTCCGTGGTTCTGGCCTTCGCTGGGCAGCATCGTCGCCTTGCTGGGCCTCGGTCTGTTCTTCGGTCTGCGCAGCGGCCCGAAGGGACCGGTCGCCCCGCTGGCGCGCGATGTCTTTAAGATGCCGACGGACGTCGACGGCTTTGCGGCCGCGGCCTTCCTCCGTCGCTATGGGGCCAGCCCCCTCATCGCCCTGAATGCTGCTCAGAAGGGTGAGCTCGGTCAGGATTTAGCCCGCATCCAAGTTGGCTGCTTCAACGGTGCCAGCACCTTGGGCGAGCCCGAGTTGCGCACCATCCTGCAGAAATGGCTTAAGCAACTCCGCTAAGCCCTAATCCATCCTCAGACCCTTTAACCCCTTACCTCTTAAACTCATGTCCTCTACTCAATCCTCCCAACAGTTTGTCGCAGCCGTTCGTGAACGCGTCGGTTTGGTCGTCGTCGGCCAAGACGTCGTCGTTGAACGCGTGATGATCGCGCTCCTCACGGGCGGCCACCTGCTTCTGCAAGGTATGCCAGGCCTCGCGAAGACGCTTCTCGTCAATACCGTCGCCAAGGCCATCCACCTCGATTTCAAGCGCATTCAATTCACCGTGGATATGTTGCCGTCGGACATTCTGGGCTCCGAAGTCGTCGACCTAAAGACGGGCGAGTTCCGTATTCACCGCGGCCCGGTCTTCACGAACCTTTTGCTGGCGGACGAAATTAATCGCGCCGCTCCGAAGGTCCAGGGCGCCATGCTGGAAGCCATGCAAGAGCGTAAGGTCACCCTGGGTGGCCAGAGTATGAAACTCCCGACGCCTTTCCTCGTCATCGCGACGCAGAATCCGGTCGAACAGTCCGGCACGTTTGAGTTACCTGAAGCGCAGTTGGACCGGTTTATGCTTCTCCACCGCCTCGGTTACCCGGGCCGCGACGAGGAGCAGGACATCCTGCGTCGTCAGCTAAGCATGGGGCTCCGCAAGGAAGAGGGTGGGGCCGTGCCGAAGACCGCCTTCGACATGATTGATGGTTCGCCAGTCGGGACCGCGACCGACCTCGTCGCCGCGATGGAATCCGTCCAGCAGGTCCACGTCAGCGAAGTATTCCTGAAGCACTCCGTCGAGCTCGTCCGCCGAACGCGCGAATCCAAGCTCCTCGACTTCGGTTGTTCGCCGCGCGCTGGCTTGGCGCTGGTCAATGCGGCTCGTGCCCGCGCAGTCATCCATGGCCGCGACTACGTCACGCCGGAAGACCTCTTTGACCTCGCGGAAGACATTGTCCTTCACCGTATCCGTGTGAGCTACGAAGCCTCGGCCGCGGGTCACACGGGCCCGAAGGTACTGCAAGGCATCTTGGCTGGCCTCGGCTGAGCCCGTTCCGGCGGTTTCTCCCCTCACTCCGAACATGCGTCGCCAAGCCGTCCTCGCCCACGATCCCGTTGATTCTCGGGATTTTGAGGTAGCCGTTAAGCAACTGGCTAACAGCCTGCGCTTCGGTCAGGAGCAATCGGTCTTCCATGGCGCCGGCTTGGAGTTTGCGCAGTCCCGTCCTTACGTCACAGGCGATTCGGTGAAGTACATCGACTGGAAACTCTCTGCGCGCATGCGGAAGCTCTTCGTTAAGGAATACGAGGAGCCCAAGCAGGTGCCGTTGTATCTCCTCGTCGACACCTCCGCTTCAATGTGCGTGTCCTCACAGACGCTCAGTAAGTATGCTTGGGCCGTACGCATCGCTGCGGGCATCGGTCTGGCCGCGCAGGGCAATGTCACACCAGTCGGTTTGCTGGGTTGTGGTGCCCGCGAATTACACATCCGCCCGACGCTTTCGCGTTCTACGGTTTTGGAATGGTCGCACCAGTTACGTCAGCATGATTTCCGGGAAGCTACCTCGCTGGCGAAACGTGCCCGCGAACTCTCACCCTCCCTGACGCGGCGCACGACTGTCATCGTGCTGAGTGACCTCCACGACCCTGGCTCCTTGGAGGCCTTGCAGGTGATAGCCCAGCGCAATGACTGCGTGGCGTTGCACCTCGAGGATCCGGCCGAACGTGGCGTGCGCGGTTCGGGGTTCTTCCGTGGCGTCGAAGCCGAGTCCGGCGAGGCCTTCATCGGGCGCGGCGGTCGCCCCTTCGTGGACACCTCTGCGTGGAAGGCCGAGCTCAGCCGCTTTGCCATCGACTACCTTCACCTGCGTACGGACCGTCCCATCCTGGCACCGCTCGCGCATTTCCTTCAGCACCGTGGCCAGTCGGCTCGGAGCGTCCGCTGATCATGTCCGCTGTACTTTCATTCTTTCGACGCCGCTGGGTCCGTTGGGCCTGCCTGGCGCTCGTCGTGGTCTTGCCCTTGGCCTGGTGGCTGACGCGTGAGGATGACCTCTTGAATGTCCCTCTGGGCGTCGAGCAGGCTGCTATCATTACCTATGGGGGTCCGGAACTCGTCGTGAAGCCCTTTAAGTGGGGCGTCGCGGTGAATGTCCGTATCGCCCAAGTCACGGGTGCGCCGGGTGGCCGCGTCTACGACGTCCGCTACTTGGTGAACCGCGAGGGTGACTACGACCTGCGTGACTACTTGGCCAGCGCGAGCGGCGTCATCCCTGAAGGCTTGCCTGTATTTAAGTTCCACGGTGACCCCAAGATGTCGAAGGAGCTCGAAGCGCGCATTAAGGAGACCGAACTAGTCGGTGTGCAGGTCGGTGGGCGTTACTTCACCAAATTGACCATCCTCGGCTGCGTTTGGTTGGCCTGTCTTTACCCGATTATCTTCTGGGGTCGGCCGAAGCGCTTGGCGCTGGCTCCGGTCATCCCGCCTTTGACGGAAGCCCAAGAACTCCATGGCCTTTTAGCGCAGCTCCGCGCGGGCTCGCTGGGCCCTGCTGGGCAAGCCCGCATGGAGATGATCCTGCTCCGCTGTTGGCGGGCCGGGCTCTTGCGCACCGATGCACCCATGCATGAGGTGCTAGCTGCCGTGGCGAAAGATGGCCGCACCGCGGAAGACCTCCGTCGCCTACAGGCCTGGCTCTACCGCCGCGACTCGGTCGTGACGGTGGAAGAAATTGCCACCCTGGTCGCCCCCCATGCCCAGGAGCCCGCGAGCTCTATCGTTCGATGACCTTCCTTTACCCTAAGCTTTTGGCGCTCCTCGCCATCCCCGTCATCCTCGCCTTTTGGGAATGGGTCCGTCCTGGGCAGCCGCTGGCGATGCCGTTTGACCATGCTAAGGTCGGCCGCGGACGCTTTTGGCAGTTTCTTATCAATAGTGCGAACTGCTTGCCATCCTGTCTGCTCGCCGTGGCGATTCTGTTCTTAGCTCACCCGGTTATTTTCAATCCACCCGAAGTGGAACGTCAGCTCACCAACGTCCAGATTGTCTTGGACACCTCGGGGAGCATGAAGTCGCCGCACGGCCCGCAGACCAAGGGTGTGAACTCGCGTTTCGATTCGGCGATGGCTTCCATCGAGCAGTTCTTGCACTACCGCAAGGGTGATGCCTTCGGCCTCACCGTCTTCTCGCGTAATTTCGTGCACTGGGTGCCGTTGACACAGGACACCGAAGCCATCGTCTTGGCCCGACCCTTCATCGCTCCTTACGTCTTCCCCGATGAGTTCTGGGGCAATACCTTCATCGGTAAGGCCCTCTACGGAGCGGCAGAACTCCTCGATCAAGCCAAGACCGGCGATCGCATGATCATTCTCCTGACGGATGGCTTGAGCAGTGACATTATCCCGCCCAAGGACAGTGCGATTATCGCCGACCTCCAAGCAAAGCGCATTAAA
>CAIYAN010000007.1 GCA_903924185.1 uncultured Opitutia bacterium
CATGATGCCGCTGTCGATTTCACCACTGAAGCGGCACTCAAGGGAGATGATGACATCGCCGTAGGCCTTCTCGGTGTAGAGCATATTGCCCTTCATCTTCTCATCGTTCTCACCGACGAGGACGCCATCGACGACCTTCCAAAATTTATTCTCCTTAGCGTCTTTCCAGCCGGTGAGGTCCTTGCCATTGAAGGCGGAAACGTAGTCGACCTTGGGCACCGGCTCGGACGCGGGGGCGTCGGCGGCACGCAGGGAGGCCGTCAGGGCCAAGGCGAGAAGGGAGAGGAAGCGTAGGGAGCGCATAGGGGTGAGTAGAAGACACCTAAAAGGTGTGTAAGTTGCAAGCCTTGGCCTCGTTTCAAATTGCCAGCCCTCGCCGACTGCCCTTAACAAAGCCCACCCCTATGCGTTCGCTCCTCCCTACCCTCGCCCTCCTTGTCGCCGGTTCCAGCGCTTTTGCCGCCGAAGCCAAATACGAACTGGTCCCTGACTTCATCAAGCCGGGCCAGGAGCGTAAGACCATCGGCAATGGCCACGGCGAGATCGCCGTCGACTCCGCCGGCCTCATCTACGTCAGCGTCCAGGAGGCGAACGCTGGCCTCCAGGTCTACGACCAGACCGGCAAGTTCGTGAAGGCCCTCAAGCTGCCCAACTCCCTCCACGGCTTCGTCATCCGTAAGACCACCGAAGGCGAATTCATCTTCGCCGCTGTCCTCAACGAACAGCGCCTCATCAAGTGCACGCTCGACGGCACCATCGTGATGGAAATCAAGGCTGACGACTTCCCCGCCGCCCAAGGCAAGACGAAGGACGGCAAGAACTCCCTCAAACTAACGAACTGCGATGTGGCCGCCAACGGCGATATCTACATCGTCGATGGCTACGGCAAGAGCTGGATCTTCCAGTTCGATAAGGCGGGCAAGTTCAAGCAGGTCTTCGGTGGCCCGACCCAGAAGGTCGCCGACAAGGCCTTCGCCAACACCCACAAGGTCTTCGTCGACAATCGCTACTCCCCGGCCCGCCTGCTCTGCCTCGACCGCGGCAACAACCGCATGTTCCACCTCGACCTCGATGGTACCAACCCGCAGATGATTGCCGACAAGGGCCTGCGTAACCCGTCGTCCGCCTCATTCCATGGCGAGTTGATGTGCGTCGCCGAAATCGCCGGCCGCGTGTCCGTCTGGAACAAGGAAGGCAAGATGGTCGCCGAACTCGGCGCCAACGACACCAAGGGCCAAACCAACACCCCGGGCGTGAAGCCTGACGCTTGGCGCACCGGCATCGTGACCTCACCGCACGGCATCACCTTTGACGGCAAGGGCAACATCCTCGAGACCGAGTGGAATCAGTTCGGTCGCGTGCTCCGCTGGGACGCCAAGTGATCCGCGGACTGCGCACCGTCTGCCTACTAGGGGGAGCCTTGTTGCTCCCCCTGTTTGCGTCCGCACATAATGGCGAGTGGTTACTGGCGAAGTGCACGATTGGAGCGGATAACAACGTGACGGTGCGCATCACCGCCGACGCCGAAGCGAACCCGCGCATCAAGACCCAAGAGGACCTCGTCCGCGAGACGAAGGGGCTGTTGCTACTGCATGACGGCAAGACGACCACCGACTTCCTACTGCAGGCCAGCCGGGTCGACCTCGGGGTGGATGACCGCCTCGACCCCGCCGCCCCGCTCGGCCACACCCCCGAAGAACTGGCCAAGTCCTACACATTACTGAGGCTCACGGCGCGGGCCAGTGTGACACCGCGCAAGTTCACGCTCCGCCTTCCAGAAAACAGCCCGCATACGGTGATCCTTTGGCTGGTCGACGAGCGCCTGGTGCAACCGGAGCCGCGCTGGGTGATGCTCATCGGCGGCGACGAGTCGCCCCTGATTGAGGCCGACCGAAGCATTAAGGACGAAGACCGCCCTTGGTGGCAACGGGGCCGAACGGGCAGGTGGTCCCTCCTGAATGTGCTCATCTACGGTACCTTTGCCCTACTCGCGACGTGGCTGGCCCGCTGGATCCTACGGAACGTAATGCCCTGATCAGCCGCAGACGGCATCGACGAAGCCGCCCTTGGCGTCAAAGTGCGGGTTGTGCCCGCTCGCCGGCAAGGTCACGAAATCCACCTGCGGGAAATGCGCACGGATCATCGGCAGATCTTCATCGCGCACGTAGCCTGACTTCCCTCCGCGGATGAAACGCGTCGGCCCAGACCATATTTCATCGGGTCCGATGGGGTTGCCGAGGATTTCGGGAATCGCATCAGTCAAGGCCGCGCGGTTCACGGTCCAGCGCCAGCGGCCTTCAGCGTCTTGGCCGAGATTGGTCAGGATAAACTGGCGCATCCCCCAGTCAGCGACCAGCGGAGTCAACAGCACGTCGGCGTCCTTGCGCGTCTTGATGGCAGTCAGGTCCAAGGCATTCATCGCCGAGAACTCCACCCGTACACGGTCGCTATAAGTACGCGGAGCGATATCAACGATGGTCAGGTGCGAAACAAGGTCAGGGCGGTCCAACACCAGCCGCATGGCCGTCTTGCCGCCCATGCTATGCCCCATCAGGTGTACTGGCCCCAACGCGAGCTTCTCGAGTAGCGCCACGATATCACCGGCCAACGCCTGATAGCCGCAATCATCGCCCCAGGGCGAGGAGCCGTGGTTACGGAGGTCAGGCGCGAGGACGCGGTAGCCGCGTTCAGCCAAGGCCACGCCGGCCGATTGCCAATTACGCGAAGAGCCGAGGAGTCCGTGGAGTACGACCAAGGGCGGTCCTTCGCCGCCGAGTTCGCGCAGCGCAAGCGTCAGCGGGGCGCTCACTGGATGATCCGGCCGGATTGAATCGAAATACCCGACAGGTTCATCTCGAAAGCCTTCGGGTTCGGCGAAGCGGCGAGGCCGGCGGCCTTGCTGACCTTACCCGCACGGACTAAGCGCACTAAGTCTTGGTTAATCGGACGCGAGCCGACATCGGCACCCCCTTCGACCAACTCAGGCACACGGTCGAATTGGCCGTCGGCGAGGAGACGCTTCGCCAAACCATCGACGATGAAGACCTCCATGACGGGCAGCACGCCCTGGCCGTCGAGGCGCGGGACGAGTGTCTGCACGAGAACCGCCTTGAGCGAGGCCGCAATCGAACGGCGCGCCAAGGAGAGCTGTTCGGCCGGGAAGAATTCAAAGAGCCGCTGGACCGCCTGCTGAGCGGAGCCAGCGTGTAAGGTCGAAAGCACCAGGTGTCCCGTTTCCGCTGCATGGAGGGCCGTTTCAAAGGTCTCCTTGTCGCGCATTTCACCGACGAGGATGACATCAGGGTCTTGCCGTAAGGCGGCGCGCAAGCCCATCGGGAAGGATTCCACATCGATGCCGATTTCGCGTTGGCTAAAAGAACTCCGCTCGTCCGCGTAGACATACTCCACCGGGTCCTCGAGCGTGATGACGTGCAAGGCCGAGTGCTCGTTCACATGGCGCAGCATCGCAGCAAGGGTCGAACTCTTGCCGGAACCAGTCGGACCACAAACCAGCACGAGCCCTTCCATGAGCTCAAGGGCTTTGAGCATGGTCTTTTCGTCGAGGTTGAGTTCAGCGAATTGCGGGGGCTTGACCTTGACTAACCGCAACACGGCGGCGGGCTGGTTACGTTGGAGAAAGGCATTCACACGGAAGCGACCCTTGCCTTGGGCCATGCGGTCAAAGGAGTAATCCACCTGGCTATCGCGTGCCCAACGCTCCTGGAAACGGGCGGGCAAGGTCGCATCGACGAACGCATGTAACAGCTCGGCGGTCAAAGGAGCCATCTCGGCCTCCACCAGCTCACCAGCGACGCGCATCAAGGCTGGACGGCCGGTCTTTAGGTGCACATCGCTCGCGCCGTTTTCGACGGCGAGGGCTAGGAGGTCCTCGAAGATCTTAGGTAGGTCGGCCATGGCGGGGGCACCAAGGTAAGCCTGCGGTCAGCGAGGGGTCGAACCATAATTCTCAGCGGTGCACGCTGGACAGCCCGCGGTGGGCTTTTATGAACATGCTCATGCGACCCCGCTCCGCCCTATTTGCCCTACTCTGCCTCGCCGCCCTGCCGCTGGCGGCGGTCGAAGTCCTGCCCGCCACCGGAGCCGACAAGCTGAGTGAGCCCTTCAGCGTCGACTTCGATGCGCAAGGAAAACTCTACGGCGTCGAGTTCACGCCGAGTAATCAGGTCTTCGCAGTCCGCGACGGCAAGATCCATGCCATCGCTGGCGTCCGCTGGAATAGTACGGCCAAGGGCGCGCAACCGCCGGCTCCGGCCAAGGCGAAGGACCTCTCCCCAGCCGTCTTTAATGGCCTCCACGATATCGCAATTGCCCCCGATGGCTCGATCTTCATCGCCGACACTTTTCAAAACCGAATCGTCCGAATTGATCCCAAGACCGACGCTGTGACGGCCTTCGCAGGCACGGGTGAAGCTGGCTTTGCCGGCGATGGCGGACCCGCCACGCAGGCCAAGTTCAACAACCCCTTCTGTTGCTCGCTGTCCCCCGATGGCAAAGCGATGGTGATTGCCGACCTCGGCAACGCACGTGTCCGTCGCATCGACCTCGCCACGAACCGTATCGAAACCATCGCCGGAAACGGCAAGCGAGGGATTGCTGAGGCTGGCGCCCAAGCACTCACCGCCCCCCTCAACGGCCCGCGAGCCACGTGTGTGGCCAAGGATGGCACCGTCTATATTGTACAACGCGAAGGGAATTCACTGATCGCCCTGAAGGACGGGAAATTGAAGACCGTGGTAAACGTCGCCGGTAAAAAAGGCAGTGCAGGCGACAACGGTCCTGCTGCGGAAGCCCAGCTCAATGGTCCCAAATATATCTGCATGGACGCCCAAGGACGCGTGTTAATCGTGGACACCGAGAACCACGCCGTCCGCGCCTACGACCCGACCAAGCAAACCCTCACAACCGTCGTGGGCACGCTCGGCAAGGCTGGGGCTAAAATCGCTCCCGACTGGGCTAGCACGCAACTCAAGCGCCCGCATGGAGTCCGCATCGGCCCAGACGGGAAACTCTACGTCAGCGACAGCGATAACAGCCGTGTTCTCCTCGGAACCGCCCCTTAAGCGGGCTTTCGGCCAGCGCGGCGGGTTTTTGGGTTTGTCACCCGCGGGCGGTGCGGGTTGTTTCCTCTTTCAGCACCCGTCGCAATGTCCACTCCTGGTTCCACCTCTTCGCGTCCTGGACGCCCGTTCGGCCCTCAGGCCTACGCCGGCGCCCACACCGCCCTCGTCACCCCGTTCTTAAACGGCCAGGTGGCTTGGGCTGACCTGCGAAAGTTGGTGGATTTCCAAATCAAGGAAGGTATCGATGGCTTAATCTCCGTCGGAACGACCGGCGAGTCCCCGACCCTCGACTATGATGAGCACATTGCCGTCATCGCGAAGACGGTGGAATACGCCGCTGGCCGCGTGCCGGTCATGGCAGGCACGGGTTCCAACGCGACGACGGAGGCCCTCGACTTGACCAAGCGGGCGGACGAAGCCGGAGCTGACGCCTTTCTTCTCGTTGCTCCGTATTACAATAAGCCCAGCCAAGAAGGCTTGTACCGTCACTTCTCGCTCCTCGCGGAATGCACCGGCAAGCCGATTATGCTCTACTCGATCCCGGGCCGATGCGGCATCGAGATCACCGTCGAGACCGTCGTGCGCCTGCGCCAGAAGCACCGTAATATTATCGGCATCAAGGAAGCTGGTGGTCAGGTCGACAAGGCTGCTCGCCTCGTGCGTGAGCTCGACCCGGAGTTCCTCGTCCTCAGCGGCGACGACTCCCTGACCGTCGCCTTCGGCGAAGTCGGTGGCCAAGGCATCATCTCCGTCGCCTCCAACTGGCTGCCCGGTCCGGTCGCGCAGCTCGCCGCCCTCGTGCGCCAGAAGAAGTTCGCCGAAGCCAAGGTCCTGCAAGCGAAGCTGGCTGAAATCTTCAAGACCCTCTTCATCGAGCCCAACCCGGTGCCCGTGAAGCACGTCATGCAGCGCTCCGGCCTGATCCAGTCCGGCGAGGTCCGCCTCCCGCTCTGCGAGATGTCCGACGCCAATCGCCTGCTCGTCGAAGCCTGCGCCGACGTCACCCTCGCCAATCTCCGATGAGCCAGCCTATCCGTATCCTCCTGAATGGTGCCAAAGGCCGCATGGGCCTTGCCATTACCAATGTAGCCGTCGACGAGAAGGCCGTCATTACTGCGGGCGTCGACCAAGGCGACAACCTGGCCGCGCACATTGGTGCCGCCGACGTCGTCATCGATTTCTCCTTTCACTCTGCGACCCTGGCCGTGGCACAGCTCTGCGCCCGGCATAAGAAGCCGCTCGTGATTGGCACCACTGGCCACACCGCGGAAGAGAAGGCTGCCATCACCGCCGCGATTAAAGGCCTTCCCGTTGTTTGGGCGGGTAACTATTCCGTTGGCGTGACGCTCCTGAATGCACTTGTCCGCCAAGCCGCTCGCTCGCTCGCCGACGCCGGCCGCTGGGACGTTGAAGTCCTCGAGATGCATCATCGCCTCAAGAAGGACGCCCCTTCGGGCACGGCCGAAACGCTCCTCAAGATTTTGCTCGAAGAACGCCAGCTCGCCAAGGAAGCCCTTAAGCACGGCCGGGAAGGCTTGGTCGGCGAACGCCCGCTCAATGAGATTGGCGTGCACGCCATCCGCGGCGGCGACGTCGTCGG
>CAIYAN010000008.1 GCA_903924185.1 uncultured Opitutia bacterium
ACCAAACCTCCGGCGGGAGTTCGGCCACTAGGCCGGTCAGGACTGAACGCTGGAACTGCACGTTCAGAGAAGACGGGCCGAAGCCTTCACCAGCTCCTCGTCAAAGAAGTTTAGCCCCATGCCGGCGTCGACGATGATGCCTTGGCCGTTGACGCCACTGGAGCGCGGCGAGAGCAGCCAAACCGCGGTATCTGCGACTTCCTGCGTCTTGAGGGCTTCCTTGCGGAGCGTCATCTTTTCAGCGTGCAGATAGTTATCGAGGTAGCCAGGAATACCCGCACTCGCGCTGGTCTTAAGTGGGCCCGCGTTAACGCTATTGAAGCGCACGCGTGTATCGGCGGAGAAAGACTTCGCGAGGAAGCGGCTGGCGGACTCCAAGGCCGCCTTAATCGGCGACATGTAACCGTAGTTGGCAGCGGTCACTTGGGAAGAAATGCCGATGGAGACGACCGAGGCATCCTTGGCCAGGTGCGGCTTGAGCGCGCGGGCGAGCTCCACCAAGGAGAAACAAGAGATCGCGGTGGCCTGCAGGAAGTCTGCACGGGTCGTCTCATGGAACGGCTGCATCCCGCGGGAGAAATTAGCGAAGGCGACGCTATGCAGGACGCCTTGGATTGGGCCATGCTCGCGACCGACCGCTGCGGCGAGGGCGATGGTTTCCTCTTCGCATTCTAAATCGCAAAGGTAGGTCGGCTTACCGTCCAGCAGGCCCTTCAGCGAATCCAGACGAGCCTGCGAGCGTACGGAGTAGACGACCTTGGCGCCCTCCGCCTCCAGCGTCTTGGCGACATGCCAGGCGACCGACTTCTTGTTGGCCACGCCGAGGACGAGGAAGGTTTTGCCGCTAAGGCCGAGGAACGACATGACGTGATTTCAGGCGGGCTGGTCGACGAGGGCGAGCGCGAAACGCAACGTCAGGACGGCCTTGCCATCGCGACGGACCGTGCCCGTGAGGAAGTGAAACTGTTGTAACGTCTCCACATGCTTCACTTCGATGACAACCGTATCGCCGGGCTTCACCATCCCCTTGAACTTGGCTTCTTCGATGCGACAGAGTACCGGCGTCTTGCCATCGGGGGCACTGCCTTCAGCTTGGAGCTTGCGGGTCAGGTAAACCGCGCCGGTCTGAAAGACCGACTCGCACAAGAGGACCCCGGGGGTAATGGGGTTCCCGGGATAATGGCCGGCATAGAAAGGCTCATCGGCCCGGAAGGTACGGGTGCAAATGGCCCCGTCGGCCCGGACCTCCTTGATTTCATCGATGAAGAGGAAAGGGGGGCGGTGCGGGATGGTGGCGAGGACTTCCGGCAGCATGCGTGCAAATTGCCCCCAGAACTCGTGACAAGCGATATGAAAACACCCTAGGGACGTTTGCTTTTTTCTGGGAATGGCCCAAGTTCATCTGGGTATGAAAGCCCTCGCCACCATGCTCCTCTCCCTCCTCCCCTTCCTCGGCAGCGCCGCGGAGCGACTCGCCGTCGGCGACGCCCTGCCCGCCGTCACCTGCAACGACCAAGACGGCAAACCCGTCGACGTGGCTGCCGAAGGTTCCAAGGGCTACCTCCTCGTCTACTTCTACCCGAAGGCCAAGACGGGTGGCTGCACCAAGCAAGGCTGCTCCCTCCGCGACAGCTGGGGCGACCTCAGCAAACTAGGCGTCAAGGTCTTGGGCGTTAGCACCGATGGCGAAAAGCTCCAAAAAGAGTTCCGCGATGAACAGAAGTTCCCCTTCCCTCTCTTAGCCGACAAGGACAAGAAAGTCGTCGCCGCCTTCAAGGTCCCTACGACCATGGGCTTTGCCAGCCGTTGCGCTTAC
>CAIYAN010000009.1 GCA_903924185.1 uncultured Opitutia bacterium
GGACGCAAGCAAGTGGCCGTGGAATACGCCTACAAGAGCGGCTTCCGCCTCATTCGCCATTTCGACGCGGAAACCTTCCGCCTCACTGCCACCGACCAGCCGATGCCAGACGGCAAGACGCAACGCCAACTGGTCATCGCGACGATCGTCATCGACGGTATCCTCTTTACGCAGAAGGAAGCCATCTTGATTGATGGTAAGAAAGTCGCCGAAGCCACCTACGAAAAGATCGTCGTCAACCCCACGCTCACGCCCGGTCACTTCATCTTCCCGACCCGCTAAGCCCATGCCCATCCTCCAGGCCCACGCCCCCGACTTCCTTGCCCGCCTCCGTGCCTTCGTTGGCAATGGCGAAGCTTCGACCGACGTCCGCGCGACGGTGGCTGGCATCATCGCTGACGTGCGCGACCGCGGTGACGCTGCCGTACTCGCCTACACGAAGAAGTTCGACCATGTGCAGTTGACCGCCAAGCAACTCCGCATCCCTGAAGCGCGCCTCAAGCAGGCCGCTCAGCAACTCGCCCCTGCCAAACGCAAGGCCATCAATGAAGCTGCCCGGTGCGTGACCGACTTCCATCGCCGCACCTTGCCCAAGGGCTGGTCCGCGAAGAACCCGCATGGCGCCACGGTCGGTGAACGTCACCACGCCATCCGGCGGTGCGGCCTTTACATCCCGGGCGGCCAAGTCCCCCTCGTTTCGACGGTCCTGATGACGGCACTCCCCGCGAAGGTCGCTGGCGTGCCCGAACTCTGTGCCTGCACGCCCCCCGGCCCCGACGGCCAGATCAACCCTGATATCCTCGCCGCACTCTACCTCTGCGGCATCAAGGAAGTCTACGCGGTCGGCGGCGTCCAAGCCATCGCCGCCCTCGCGCTCGGAACGAAGTCCATCCCCGCCGTCGATAAGGTCTTCGGCCCCGGTAATGCCTTCGTCACCGAAGCTAAACGCCAGCTCTTCGGCGTCGTGGGCGTGGATCTCCTACCCGGCCCGAGCGAAGTGATGATCATCGCTGACCGCACGGCTAACCCTATTTTCGTTGGCGCCGACCTCTGCGCGCAGGCCGAACACGGCAGCGGCAAGGAAAAGCTCTACCTCGTCTGCGACCAAGCGGCCTTCGCCGACCGTTGCCTCGCTTCAGCCCACGCCCAAGCCCTCACGCTCTCGCATGGTGCCAAAATCACGAAGGCGCTTGAGAAGATGACCTGCGTAATCCTCGTCCGCAAAATCTCCGAGGCGGCGCGCGTGGCCAACCTCGTCGCCCCTGAACACCTCGAACTCATGGTCGCGAAGAGCGAAGAAGTAAAGCTCTCCGCCGCCATCACGACCGCGGGTGCCCTCCTCCTCGGCCATGAGACCCCGACGGTCCTCGGCGACTTCACCGCTGGCCCGAGCCACACGCTACCGACTGGTGGCACCGGACGGTTCTTCAGTGGCCTCCGCGTCGTCGACTTCCTCCGCCGCACCAGTTTCGTCCGCTACGACCAGCGCTCCTTAGCTAAGGCCGCCAGCGTGGTCGCCGCCTTTGCAGACATGGAAAGCCTCGACGCGCACGGGCGCTCGCTGCAAATCCGCCTCGCGAAGAAGCGTTAGTCGTTCAAGCTCGCCAGTACTTGCGCGTGCAGCTTCGGCGCGGCAGCAATGATGTTGCCACTCGCGACGGCGTTGCCGCCTTGCCAATCCGTGACGACGGCACCGGCGCCCTTGAGCACCGGAATCACGGGGACGAGGTCCCACGGGTTCATCACTGGGTCAGCCACCACGTGGGCCCGGCCGCTGGCGACGAGCATATGGCCATAGCCGTCACCCCAGGTGCGCGTATGGGCAACGGAGTCGGCGAGGCGGTTCCAGCGGGCCCGCTTATGCAGGCGCCGGATGTGGTCGAAATCGGTTGAGACGACGACCGCATCCTTTAACGCAACTTCGGCCACCCGCACGGGCTTACCGTTCAGGCGGGCCGTCCGGCCATCGCCGACGATGCGTTCGTCCAATATCGGCTGATCAATGAGGCCCAACAACGGCTGACCTTCATAACGTAGGCCGATGAGGGTGACGTAGAGCGGGACACGCGAGAGGAAGGACTTCGTGCCGTCGATGGGGTCGAGCACCCAACAGAACTCGGCATCAACATTCTGGGGGCCAAACTCTTCGCCTAAAATCCCGTGCGAGGGGTAGGCCTTCGTGATGAGCTGACGCATGAGGCGCTCGGCCTCCTTGTCGGCCCAAGTCACGGGCGTGCCGTCGGACTTAATCTCGAGGCGGGTATCCGGATCGGCGTGCGCGGGGATGAGGACCGAGCGGGCGACGTCCGCCAAGGCTTCGGCAAACTTCAGCAACTCGGCTTGGCGCGCATCGGAGAGCATGGGTGAGGGTTAAGCCCGTTCGCGGACCGCTCCAAGCGAAAAGCCACCAGCCTACGCTTGAAGCCCCCGAGAAAGTTCGGAGAGTTAACCCATGCGCCCGATCTTCACCCTGCTGGCCTGCTGGCTGCTGAGCCCGGGGCTATTAGCGGTCGAGCCGTGCCGTATTGAGGTCATCGAGAAAGGTACCGAATGGCCTGTGCCTGGCGTCGAGTTACGCACAGTCCATGGCGTCCGCTTCGTCTCGGATAACGCCGGGGTCATCGCCTTTGACCTACCAGAACTGATGGGCCAAGAGACTTGGTTTACCGTGAGCGGCCACGGCTACGGCGTGAAAGCCGATGGCTTCGGGTACAAAGGGATACGCCTCCGACCCGAGCCAGGCAAGAAACTCACCGTCACGGTGGATCGCCGTATTTTAGCACAGCGGCTCGGTCGCCTCACGGGGACGGGCCTCTTTGCCGAAAGCCACAAGGTGGGCGAACACCTAGATTGGCGCGATGGGCCCGTGGTGGGTTGCGACAGTATCGTCAACGCACGCTTCGGCGGGAAACAGTTCTGGTTCTGGGGCGACACCAACCTCTCGAATTACCCACTAGGGATTTTTAACGTATCCGCGGCGACCACAGCAGACTTTGTGCCGCCCGCCCGCCCACCGTTGAAAGTGCGCTTCGATTACTTCCTTAACCAGAAAGGCGCCGCCCGCGGCGTGGCGAATGTGCCGGGCGATGGCCCGACTTGGATCTGGGGCGCCGCCACGCTCAAAGACGCCCAAGGCCAAGAGCACCTCGTCGCCTCTGCGGTCAAAGTGCGCGGCAATATGGAGGCCTACCGCTGGGACCTGGTGGAATGGGATACCTCTGCGCTCCAGTTCAAGCCGCTCCTGACGTTCTGGACCAAATCTACCGAGCAACCCAAGGCCCCCAAGATCCCTGATGGGCATGCGCTCCCGTGGACCGACGCAGCGGGCAAAGCTTGGCTCCTCTACTGTAACCCGTTCCCGACGCTCCGGTGTCCGGCCACCTACGAAGCGTGGAAAAATCCACAGACTTGGGAGACCCTCGCGCCCGACCGCGCCATCCTCACCCCCGAAGGTAAGAAAGTCGAAGCGCATGGCGGCGACTTAGCCTGGCATCCATGGAGTAAGCGCTGGCTCCTACTGTTCACGCAAAAGGGCGGTGACACCTCCTTCCTCGGCGAAATCTGGTTAGCGACCGCCCCGAGCCCAACCGGCCCTTGGACGGGCGCGCGCAAGGTGGCGACGCACGACAACTACACGTTCTACAATCCCGTCCTGCATCCCGAGGCCTTCCGCGACGACTCGCCCGTGATTCATTTCGAGGGCACCTATGTAACAACTTTCACCAACAACCAGCAGCCCACCCCGCGCTGGGATTACAATCAGGTGCTGTATCAGGTCGACCTATCCCAGCCGGCTTTCCAAGCGGTAAAATAGTGGGGTCGCTTGACCGCCCCACCAAAGCGGGCGAAGGTACGGCGTGGATCAGGCCACCCAACGTCTCCTCGCCACCGGGCAGCACCCGGGCCGTCGGGCAGTCATGCGCCAACGCTGGGATGAGCTCTTTTTCTTCCATTGGCGCGTCGACCCCGCGGAGGTCCAGCGACGCCTGCCGCGCGGCCTGACGGTTGACTGCTTCGATGGGGCGACTTACCTCGGCGTCGTGGGCTTTAAAATGAATGCCGTTCGCCCGGTCGGCTTACCGCCACTCCCGTGGCTCTCGTACTTCAACGAACTCAACGTCCGCGTTTATGTGCGCGACGCAGCTGGCGAGCCCGGGGTATTCTTTTTCTCCCTCGACTGTGACCGCTGGCC
>CAIYAN010000010.1 GCA_903924185.1 uncultured Opitutia bacterium
CCGAGTCGGATGGTCTCGCAGGCCAGGGCTTCACGGTAGCAATGGATGGCCTTGGGTAAATGGCGCAGGCGGTAGTAGCAGCCCGCCAATTGCGTGAGGCCATTGGCATAATCGGCGGGGTCGCGGTCTTCGTCTTGAGCGAGGGCGGCGAGGTAGTCCTCGTAGCCCTTGGCCGCTGCGGTGAAATTTCCTAAGCTGCTGGCGGTACGGGCGCTGGCCGCAAATTGCGCGGCCGCACGGACTTTTGCCGACACCGGTTTGACTACAGCGACCGGAACCTCTGGCACGACCGTACAGGCGACGCCGAAGGACGCCGCCAGCAGCGCAAGCAGCCGACACGTGCCCATGCGTTAGTCGCCGAGGAAGGTGACGTCATCCCACTGGGCCTTGAAGTAAGGTGAGGTGAGGTCTGGTTCGACGACGAGGGAATGGTTACCGGCGGCGACAATCACCGTGGATTTACCGTCCTTGAGTTCGAGTGGCTTGCCGTCAATCCAAGCAGCCTTCACGCCGGTCAGCAGGAGTGGTTTAGTCGTCGCCGCCGAGGCGGTGAAACGGGCTTCCGCGTAGAGGCGGCCCGGATTGAACTCCTTGAGGAGTTGCCCGTTGATCAGCGAATAGATGGTCGCGGGTGCGCCCGACTTAGCCAATGCGCCGGGGGGTTGGTCTTGGAACGTCCACGCTCGGGCGACGTTGTTCTTGCTGGTGTCGAAGGGCCCTGGCTTACCGATTTCGCCGAGGAAGGCGTAGAGGCTGCGCTTAGGCACGAACTCGAGGCCATCTACCAGTCCAGCGGGCATGAGGCTTCCGATGTTCTCGCGTTTGACGAGGTTGGCCTTGCTGACGGGTAGTTCCACACCCGGGCCCGGACGAATGATAATGTCGCTCGTGGTTTCACGGGCCGGGATACCAGTGAGAACGCTGCCGTCTTTCATCGTGAAGGCAAAGCCATGGTAACCTTCCTTAATCTTCGAGGCAGGGTTGATGACGCTCTCGACGATGTAGTCAATGGGCGCGCTGGCACCGATGCTGGATAGGTCGGGTCCAAGCTTACCGCCCGCACCACCAATGGCGTGACAGAGTGCGCAGCCACTCTTGCGGTAAACGATTTCGCCTTCGACGGGATCAGCGCCGCGCTTGAGTGCGGTCACCATACTGTTCACTTCGGCGTTGTAGTCGCGCTCGCCCGCCTTGCCGCCAGTGAGCGGGGTGAGGACGTCGACCAGGGCCTTGCCCGTCCGGCCCGAGCCCTTGGCGGCTTGGAGGGCGGAGGCGTAGGTTTCCGGCGTGAGGCCCTTGGGGAAGTCCTTGGCTAGACGGGCGGCGAAGGCAGCGTTGGTGAAGAGTTCCTGCCAGGTGCTGACCGCCTCGTTCTTCTTGAGTTGCGCGAAGATTGCGGGGAGCACCTTAAGGGCTTCGGCCGGGGCGTGCACGGAGAGCCCGATAAGGGCACCGCGTCGGACGGAGAGTGGCTGGGCTTCGGCAGCGAGTGACTTCAATGCGTTGACGGAGGCCTGTTGTCCGATGTCACGGAGGGCCTTGAAAGCGAAGTCGCGAGCGGCTGGGTCTTTTTCTTGTCCGGCGAGTTTGGCAATTTCAGGAACGGACGATGCCAGCTTCCAAGATCCGCTCAGGCGAACCGCGGCTAGACGAAGGTCACGGTTGTCGGATTGGAATAAGGCGCCGAGGGCGGCGAGGTCGCCCGTGGGGCGAACGTTACGCGTGAGGGCAGCATCGACGAGCGCACCGGCAGCTCGGACGCGGGCAGCGGGTTGTAGCGCATTCTCTTTGGTGAGTAGTCCGAAGAGTTGCGTGAGTTCGGCTTCACCGCCGGCCTTGCCGATGAGTTCAATCCAAGGACCCGAGCCCGCAGCATCGATGGTGCGTCCCTTGAAAAGGGCTTGGATGTGCGGGCCGCTCACCACGGGGTCAGCGGTCTTGACGAGTCGGTCCAGCTTAGCTTCACGGCCGTTCAGGAGGTCGGGCTGGGCTACGATGGCTTTAAACCAGGTCTGGGCGACTTCGTTGCCACTCGTCCACGCGGCGAAATCCAAGAAGTTGTCTTCCGGGTTGTTGGGGAGGTTATCGAGGATGGCATCCGCCGAAGCGAACGTTCCGACCCGAGCCAAGGCGCGATAGGCTTCGAGCTGCACGCGGGGGTTGGCGTGTTTCAGAGTGGCAGCAATCGTAGGAACGTCGTTCGGCTGCACCAAGCGGTTGGCCTTGCCGAGCTCGCGGAGGGCGACCTGCACGGTGACGGCATCGGTGCTTTTCAGCATGGCCAAGAGTTCGGCCGGGCTGTCAGTACGACCGCTGAGTAACCAAGCGGCGTGGCGTCGGCTGACCTCATCCTTAGCCCAACCGCTGACGGCTTTTTGGAGCGACGCTTGGTCGAGGAGCAGGAGTTCGCGGCGGGCCTGTTCGAATTCCCAGCGATTCGCTGAGGTGAGTTTAGCGAGTAAGGCCGCCGGCTTTTGACCAGCAAGGGGTTCCCAGGCAATCGGTTTGCTGGCCGTCGGTGCGATGCGCCAGATGCGCCCGTGCTGCTTGTCGCGGCGCGGATCGCGGAAGTCGACTTCCCCGTGGTTGATGATCGGATTGGTCCAGTCGGCGATGTAGATGCCGCCATCGGGGCCCATCGCGACGCCAATAGGACGGAACGAAGCGTCACTGGTCCGCACGAGGTCGGGTTGGGCCTTGGTGATGTAGCCTGACTTCGCCTTGTCGTCGGCGGTGAAGTCGTTGAAGGCAAAGCGTACGATGCGGTGCGCACGGAAGTCGTTCGTGATGGCATTGCCTTGCCACTCGGGGCCGAAGAGGGGGCTCTGGACGATTTCGAGGCCGCAGAACTTGGGGTAGGAGCCGGGGCTGATACTGCTGACCGTCCGGCGGGCGCCTTCGGTGGCATTGAGCACTGCGCCGGGGAAGCCCCAGCTGATGCCGTTACCGTCCGCACCGGAGGTGAGGAAGGTCTGGCCGGCCAAGTCTTCCTGTTGTCCCCAGGCATTGACGAGGCCCTTCGAGTGCACCTCGAGGCGTTCGCTTTCCGGGTCGTAGGCGAAGGCCGCACCGGAGTTCGCGCGGATCAAGCCCCATGGGGTTTCGATATGGGAGTGGATGTAAATCGTTTGGTGGAAGTAGAGGCGACCATCGACGCCCCAATGGAGAGCATGGATGATGTGGTGGGTGTCCTCGGTGCCAAAGCCGCTGAAGATAATGCGACGATCACTCAGTAAGCCATCGTCGCCAGGCTTGGTCAGGTGTAGTAGTTCGGTGCTGGCACCCACGAAGCAGCCCCCGCGGTTATCGGGAGCCACGCCCGCTGGGATGAGCAGTTTGTCGGCGATGATCCGCGAGGATTCCGCCACGCCGTCCTTGTTCTTGTCTTCGAGGAGGATGATCTTGTCGTTGCCAGTCGAGGGGCCGAACTTCGAGGCATTGTTTTCCATCTGCGCGCCGAGGTCATCAGGATTCACCTGCGGGTACGTGTTCGATGTCGCGACCCAGAGGCGGCCGAGGGTGTCCCAGTTCATGTGGACCGGCTTTTCGAGTAACGGGTTCTCGGCGAAGAGCGTGATCTCTAGGCCAGGCTCGAGTTTGAAGTCTGGACGAGGCAGCGGAGGGAGCTGCTTGAGTTGGGTTTCGGACTTTGGTTCAGGCGGTAGGGTGCTGGGCTTGCCGGCGGAGATGCCGATGGCGTTGGCTTCGGCTTTATCGACGAGGGGGTCGAACTTCGGAATCTCAACGGCGTTACGGCCTTGTTCGCCCCGACGGAAGCCAAAGATGTAAGTGTAGTTAGCGGGGCGACTGCGGTGGAAAAAGAGCGCGTTCTTGCGGAGAATGGCCTCGCGGAGCGAAGCCTGGGCGGCGTCTTCCTTGTCCCACTGGCTGGCATCGGCCTTCCAGCCTAGTTGTTGGGCGAAGCTCGTGGCTAAGGCCCGGTAGCCGCGGGCGTTTAGGTGCACGCCGTTATCAGTTCCTTGCGTGAGCTTGATGCCCGCGGTTTGCTGCCATTCACCGGCGACGAAGGGTGCGTTCTTCTCTGCCGCGAGTTCACGGAGAACCTTTTCATACTCCGCGAGGATGGCGTTGTGTTCGGCGGGATTGGGCAGGCCCGGGCGGGAAGTACGGAGGTCTTCATGCTTGATCGGACCGACGAAGACGAAACGCACCTTACCGTCAGGGCTGGCCGCGGTGATGAGATCCATCAGCTGGAGTATTTCGCGACGGAACTTGCCAGGGCTATGGTCGAGGCCATAGCGGGCGGGATCGGGGTTCAGGACGGGGTCGTTCTTGCGATAGGTGAGTTCATCCAAACTTGCGGCCATACCATAGCCGAGGATGGCGACGGTCGGTTTCACGACTGCCAGCTGCATCTTAAGACTGTCGACGCCCTTGGCGACGGGATCGAAACTCGCACGCGAAGCGCCGAGTGGGCTGTCGCCGCTGTAGCCGAGATTACGGACGGCGAAGTTACGCCCGGGGAATTCGCGGCGCATCTTCGTCTCGAGGTAACCGAAGTTATTTTCGCGCTCGATGAGCACGTCGCCGATGAGCAACACGCGGTCACCGTCTTGGAGGGTGAACTTGGCCTCGGCGAAGGCGGTGAGGGCGCTGGTCAAGAGGCAGGACAGCGTGAGGAACGAGCGCAGGGAAGGACGCATAAGAATGGTGGGGTAGGGACGGGTATAGGACTTAACCCGCCGGACATAAGACTAAAATGCCCCTCGGGGGTTCCAATTATTCACCCGCCAATATCAGTCTTAAAACCAGCTAGTCGACGAACTCGGGCCACTTCGCACGGAAAGCAAGCTGGGCATCCTTATCGGGCACTTCCGGGCGGGTGGGGTCGGTCAGGAACTTTAGGGGGAAGGATGGCTTCAGGTGCAGCACCGTGATGACCGGACCCTCGACCTTAAAGACGGCAAACCAAGCCCCGCAGCCAATATCGAAGAGGTCGCCGTGGCGGCTGCGGATGCGGCGCGTGCGGTGCGGGGTCGGGTCGCGGGTTAAAATCTCGAGCATCCGCTCCGTGAAGTCGATTGACCACGTTGCGCGTAACCAGTGCAGGTGCTCGGTGGCGGCTGGTGTAAAGGACACGGTGAAGCCCGGCGGGGCGCTTAGGGCTGCATCCACTTCGTCAATCCAGCCGGCTCGGGAGTCGGGAAAGGAATCGTAGGCCGGAATGTACGGCTTGATATCAAAGACGGGGGTGCCGTCCACGAGGTCGCAGGGGCCCAGAAGTAAGAGGTTCTTTTTAATGCCTAGAAGCTGGACCGGCGTGATGCCGAGCGCATTGGGACGATGCGGGGAACGGGTGGCGAAGACGCCGCGCCGTTTGGCCGGGCCCCGTGGCGGGAGTACCTCGGGGCGCCAGTCCTTATTGCGATGGAACCACCAGAGCAGCCAGATGCGGTCGAAGCCGTCGAGGTCCTTCAGAGCCTTGACGTATTTATCTCCAGGAATGAGCTCGAGGACGTTCGTCTCTGGAAGCTGTTCGTTCGGCTGGTGGCGGGCGTTGAACTTCAGCGTCTTCCCGCAGCGGATATGGCCGATGGGGGTGAGGGCGAGTTCTTCGGACGACATGACGGGGCGGTGCAGGACCGATGGGATAGGGGTAAAGACGGGCAGGGGAAAGGCAAGAACAGGGCGAGCGCTGTTTTCGCCTTTGCGTCCGTGGCGCTAGGTTCTTTTGATGTCGGGGTATGTCCACGGAGGTCATTAATCTATCCTGCTATAAGTTCGCCGCCCTCGATCACCTCGAGGAGCGCAAGGAAGGGCTCTTGGCCCTTTGCCTCGAGCAGGGGCTTAAGGGTACGGTCCTGCTGGCCGCTGAAGGGATTAATTTCTTCCTCGCTGGCACTCCGGCTCAGTTGACGGTGGTCGTGGATTTCATCCGCACCTTCCCGGGTTTAGCGGACATCAAGCCGAAGGAGAG
>CAIYAN010000011.1 GCA_903924185.1 uncultured Opitutia bacterium
ACCATGGCGTCCGCCACGCGCTCGGCGTCGCGCTGCTCAAGCCCGAGAGAATAGAGGAGTTGGATCAGGGTATTCTTATCTAAGGTCGCGAGCGGGAGCTTCCCGCTTTCATCTTCATACTCGAAGTTCACCTCAAGGCCTTCCCGGACCGGGATGTTCGCATACTTGTGCGGGTCATCGTAGCCCTGCGCGGGGTCGTGGACTTTATTCAGGTCAATAGAGCGAATCTCAGCGATGACGGCCAAGGCGAGCTCGAGCTCAGACATGGCGTCCATCCGCAGGCGCGAGCGGTCGACTTCACGCGTCGCCATCGCGAGTTCTAAGGAGTTGTCCTCCATAAACCGCGCCAAGAGCAACGAGGCCAAGGTGATGAGCACCAAGACGACGACGATGACGGAGCCGCGACGACGTTTCCTCATGGGCGGGAGGCGCCGGGGCGCTTGATGGGGAGGTCGAGGATGACTTCAGATTTAAGTTGGCCTCGCGCGAAGCGGAGGCGGAGCCGCGCGGGCTTCTGGTAGGCCGTGCCCGCGACGTCCTTGGCCGGTTCTTCTTCCGTCTTCCACTGCCGGAGGTCGGCGTCGTAGTAGTCGTAACCAAGTGAGGCTAAGAAGGGCGTGAGGATCGTTTCGTGGACGTCGTTGAGGTCGCGCTCGAGTTCAAGGCGCGATTGCCATTGCAGAATCAGCCCGCGTTCGGGGTCGGCATGGAGCGAGCAGTCGACATCCGGCAAGGGAGCTTCGGGCCAATCCGCAAAGCGCCCAGCGTCCGCTAGGGTGAACGCAATGCGCGCGGCATTCGTGCCATCCGCCGCCCGGACTTCCTTGACGACAAAGCCGACGGCACCCGGGCCACTGGTCGAGGCTTCGAGGACTTCCCGCACTTGGCGGCTGGCCGCGCGGACGTGCTGGTCAAAGAGGCGTTGGTCGCGCTTGCCGCCCCAGAGCTCGCTCATCGAGAAGAGGAAGGTGTTGAGCGTGACCATCAGGATGCCGAGCAAGGCCAGCGAGACGAGGGTTTCGAGCAGCGAGAAGCCGCGAGACTGGGCGCGGGCATGACTCATTGCTTCGGGAGGGGCGCGACTGGTCCGCGGCCGCCTTGGTTATTGCCACCACCGGTGGGAGCTCCGCCGCCGTTGCCGCCGGTATTACCACCGCGACCACCAGTAGTGTTGCCGCCGCCTTGATTGCCGCCGCCGGTTTGGCCACCTTTGCCACCCTGGTTATTGCCGCCAACATTGTTCTGGCCGCCTTTACCATTGTTGTTCCCCGGCTGATTGCCTTTTCCGTTATTATTACCTTTCCCGTTATTATTGCCGCCATTGGTTTGGCCGCCGTTACCGCCGTTATTGTTGCCGCCGCCGAGTGGCTTCTTGGGGGTGGGTGAGCTGATGAACTTTGTGCCGCCCGTGGCCTCGTCGTAGCCGCGCTCCTGTAGGAGGCGTGCCTTGGCGGCGTCGCGGATGACCTTACGGTCCGAGGCCGTGGACCAGGTCGGACGTAGGAGGAGGCGGGTCTCTTCCTTCATCGGGATAAATTCTCCGCCCGTTTCCTTTTGGATCTCGGCACTGAGCGTGACAGTGAAGAGGTCACTGACCTCGGTGGGCTCGACCTTTCCCTGCCAGCGTGCCATGCGGTCGTCAGGTAAGTAGATGTCGCCGCCGACTTCGATGTCGTCGTAGTTGACGGTCTCCAACAACGCCGCCCGGCAACGCGCCATGTCCTCCGCGCCGACGTCGTACTGCTTGAGCGCCTGGCGTCCAAGCAAGACGTTCGTATAAGCGGCACCGAGGCCGACCGCCGCGAGCGCGAAGATGGCCAAGGCCACGAGGACCTCGATCAGGGAAAAGGCGCGGCGGTTCATTTGGCGTTTTCCGGCGGCAGGGGCGCGCAGGTCAAGGGGTCAATGGGAAGTACCCGCCGGGCTTGGTTGCGGATGATCTCCACGCGCATGCGGTCACAGGTGCCGTCTGGATAAAAACGGATACGCGTCAGTGCGCGTTCTTCCATTTGGCCGCCCAGTAGGATGGCTTCCTTCACTTCGGGAGCGATGATCTTCACACGGGTATCGCCCGAGACCGGCAGGGTTTCCTTCTGGTTGTGCCAAGAATAGGTGAGGATGGCATCTTCGCCGTCTGCCTCGATGTCCGGCTTTAGTTCGATGACTTTGGACTGCTCCACGGCTTGGCGGCGCACGGTCTGGAGCAGCGCCATCAGCGCCGACTCCGGGTCATCGCGGGCGGTACCCTTTAGGAGCGAAGCGGAGCCGCCAATGAGCACGGCTGCCAACATACTGATTAGGCCAAGCACGAGCAGCGTCTCCAGTAAAGTGAAGCCGCTGCGCGCCAAGCGGCCCGCCCGAGACTGGTCCGGGTGCTTTACCAATTGCCGATGTCGTCCAAGCTGTCCGGGATTTTATCGCGACCGACGGAGAAGAGGTCGTAGGACTCAGTGTTCTTCGTACCGGGGTAGCGGTACTGGTAAGCAGCGCCCCACGGGTCGAGCGGGAGCGCGCCGCCCTTGGCATCAACATACGGGCCGCGCCAGCGGTCCTGCTTGCCTTCAGGGGCGACGATCAGGCCCTTCAAGCCATCTTCAGTGGTGGGATAATCGCCGAGGTCGATGCGGTAACGCACGAGCGAGGCCTTGAGGGATTCGTTGACGAAGAGCTTCGCGACGCCTTCCTGGCTCTGGCCGAGGATCTTGTCGATGTTCGTGACAGCGATGCCAACGAGCATGCCGACAATCGCGACAGCGATCAGAATCTCGAGTAGGGTGAAGCCCTTGCGCAAGGTGCGGCGGGCAGCAGTGGTGAGTCGACGGTTCATAGGTGAGAAAAGGGTTACAAGAGCTTACTTGCCGCCGCGGCTGCGTTTATCTTCTTTATTGCTGGTGGGCGCATTGCCGGTGGCGGGAGCGGATTCGCCGCCGCGCGAGAACTTGCCGCCTAGGTCCCGCTTACTGCCTTCGGTGGGCACCGCACCGCCTTCAGCGTTGGATCCACCGCCACCCTGGCGTTCCATACCGCGGGACTTCATCTGCTCGCGGAAGGCCGCAATCTGTTCAGGGGTCGGTGGTTGACCACCGTTAAAGCCGCCGCGACTAAAACCACCCTCGGTGGCGGGAGCCTGGAAGTTCGTCGCCACCGCAGCGACTTGCGGCATCGGGGCGCCGACCGCCGGAGCCACGCCAATGACGGCTTGGCGGAGCGAGAGTTTTACGGGCTGCCCAGCGTTCTCGAGGATGATCGAATCGGTGTCGGCGTCGTAACTCTTCACGCTGACGGGGACGAGTCCCGCGGGGGCCTCGCCTTGCGCCACCCAAGACGAGAGCTTGGTCGTGGTGTTGTAGATACTGAAGTAGGTGACGCCGTGGTCGACATACATGCCGCGGAATTCGAGGTTGCTTGGCTTCTCGGTCACGGTTGCGCTCTTGCCTTCGCCAAAGGGCGAGTGCTTCACGAGGGCGTCGAGATCGACGGCTCCAGCGAAGGCCGGCAGGGTAGCCAAACCAGCGACGAGTAGGAGCTGACGGAGAGAGGAGGGGGCGTGTTTCATAAAGGGGCAGGGGTGGGTAAGTTTAGAACCCCAAGCGGAGTGTTTGGTTTCGTAACTTCTTGTCCAACCTCGCCTTTTCCTCGGGCAAATCTCGCAGGTCCGGCCCGCCCCGAACCTTTCCTTGACCCCTCGCCAGCCCTTTTAAGCCCTTTTAGAGGCAATTTATGTCTTAAACAACTGTTATTCAGTTACTTAGGTAATAATATTCCAGCCAGGCCGCCGAACTCGTCGGTCGAAGTTTGCAACTAATGTCCGTCCGCTTTGTCTTTAACACCCGTGAAGTTACCTTCGCCCACCCTCCGCCCCTGGCATTTGGCCTGCCTCCTCCTCGGAGTCGGGCTGGGGACGGGCGTGTCGGCGGCGCCGCTCGACTTCAAACAGGGGGTGCAACCTTTCCTCGAGAAGTACTGCTACGATTGTCACGGCAACGATAAGACGAAGGCCGATCTCAACTTGGAGCTCCATAAGGATAGTAGCGGGATTTACCGCGATCAACGGATGTGGCGCCAGCTGCTTACCCAAGTGACCGCCGGCGAGATGCCGCCCCCCGAACGTAAGACGCGTCCGACCCAGGCGGAGATCGATGAGTTGCAGAAGCAGGTCCGTGGCCTGCTCGGGCAAGCGGTCGCCCAAGCCAAAGTTGATCCCGGTAAGGTGACCGTCCGCCGTCTCAACCACACGGAATATAACAACACTATCCGCGACCTTTGCTATATCGAAGGGAACTTCTCCGTCGACTTCCCCGCCGATGATACGGGCTACGGCTTCGATAATATCGGCGATGTGCTCACGTTCTCCCCCGTCCACTTGGAGCGCTTCATCGCTTCGGCGAAGGTCATCGCGGAGCGGGTCATGCCGACGGCGGAGCAGAAGCTCGATGTACTCAATGTCGATGGGTATAATATGTTCCCACGGGGTCGCTCCGAGGACCAGATGCGGATCTTCAACGACCCGACGTTGTCCGCCACTTTCGACGCCCCACGCGAAGGCGAATATATCTTCCGCGCCCACTTAGTGGGGATCGGCAATCCGGGCGATCAAGCGGCCGTCGTTAACCTCGTGGTGGATGGGAAGACGGTCGGCACGCAGACGCTCAAGGTGAAGACCAGTCGGGGGGCCGAGAAGGTCGACATGAAGGTGAAGTTGACGCCCGGTAAACACACGCTCGCTGTGACGTGGGCCAACCCTCCGCCCGATCTCAAGTCAGGCAGCCGTCGCCTCGGGACGTATCGTTATCAGTTACTCGGCCCCACCGACACGCGCACCGATTTGCAGCGGAAGTTGGCGACGTTCGCCGAGGGCAAGAAGGGCGACGAACGCGCCCGCGCGATGGTGAATTTATTCGTGAGTCGCGCTTTCCGCCGGCCCGCCACGACCGTCGAAATCCAGCGTTATACCAAGGTGTTTAACGCCGCCGAGGCCACTGGTGGGTCCTGGGAGGCCGGCGCCCAAGCAATGATTTCCGTCGTGCTGGCCTCGCCGAAATTCGTCTTCCGGATCGAACAAGATGACCAGCCCTTCGCGAAAGATGCCCACCCGATTGCGGAGTTCGCCCTCGC
>CAIYAN010000012.1 GCA_903924185.1 uncultured Opitutia bacterium
ATATAGGCGAAACTCCTTTGCATGGGGTGGGGTTTTATCTATGAATGACTCGCCCCAGGGCTACCCCTATGCTTCCCCGTATTCTCTTGTTGGCTCTCTCCCTATCCAGTCTAGCCGTCACCGCCTTGGGCGCTGCGCCGGGTAAGGCCGCCAGGAAGGACGCCAAGGAGGCCGCCGCTGAAGCAGCCAAGCCCAAGACTCCGGCCAAGCCGATTGAGCCCGCCGCGGCAGTCCCGATGGTTTCCCCGATCAATGCGATCTGGCACGTCTGGAAAGATAACCAAGGTCGTACCGTTGAAGCGATGTTCTGCGGGCTCGCTGGCGAATTCATCACGTTGCAAACCAAGGACGGAAAAACTTTCCATTTCAACGGTAACGTCCTTTGCCCCGAAGATATCGCTTTTGCGAAGTCCTGTGTCACGAAGATGCGTGAGTCCTCCTTTACTGGTGGCAGCGTTGCGAAGGCGGCCGCTGACATCGACCGTATCGTCGAGTCGGTTCTGGCTGCTAAGGATCAAAAGCCGAATGCACCGGCCACCGATGAGCAATTCCTCCGCCGGATTTATATCGACGCTGTCGGTCGCGTGCCGACCGCCTCTGAAGCCACCGCTTTCTTGGACGACCGTTCCGCCGACAAGCGCTCCAAGCTAATCGACAAACTCGTCTACTCGCCGGGGTACTCGCTACAGATGTTCGACTGGATGGCTGACCTCCTGCGCGTCAAGGACACCTTTAACAAGGGTGTGCCCGCCTTCACCTTCGAAGATTGGCTCAAGACCCGTATCGCCACCAATGCTTCGTGGGATGTCATCGTTCGCGAGATGCTCACGGCCGACGGCCGCCTTTGCGACAACGGTGCCTCGGGCTTCTTGCTCTTTGATGCGGAGATGCCCCTGGATGGCGTCGCGAACCTGCTGACGACCTTCTTGGGGGCCAATATGGCGTGCGCACAGTGTCACGATCACCCTTTAGCTGAATGGAAGCAGCGCGACTTTTATCAGATGGCAGCCTTCTTTGGTGCGACGGACGGCAAGGATGAAGGTATGCAAGCGAAGATCAGAAAGGCAGTGGGTAAGGATGACAGTATCCCGAAGGGCGCCGTCAAAAGTATCACGAACGTGAATTCCTTCCGCTTGGAAGATACGAATAAGCAAAAGCTGACCTTCCCGAAGGACTATAAATACAAGGATGCAAAGCCGAACGAAGCGGTCTCTCCCGTACTCATCTCGTGGGACAAGAGTGACCTGAGGTTGCCTATCTATAAAATCGATGCCACCAAGCCGACCCAGTTGCGCGATAATTTTGCCCAGTGGGTGACGAGTACGCAGAACCCACGTTTCGCGGCCAACATCGCCAACCGACTTTGGAAAAAAGCCTTTGGGCTCGCCGTCCAAGAGCCAGTCAACGATATCGATGACCTCAAGAGCTCCAGTAGTCCTGAGCTCCTCGCTCACCTCACGCAAGTGATGAAGTCGGCCCGTTTCGACCTGCGCGAGTTCCAACGGGTCATCTATAACTCGAAGACCTATCAGGCCGCGGCCAGTGCTTCCCCTGACCTTAGCCAAGGCCCGTATTTATTCAACGGCCCGATCATCCGTCGTCTGACCGCCGAGCAGGCTTGGGATAGTCTTATCGTGAACGCCGTCGGCGCGAACGCCGATAACATCCTCTTGCGCCGCGGCGACGACATCAAGCTGATGGCTTTACCGCAGGGCGTTTTGAGCGCGGTCGCGATTCACCAAGTCTATGACACCATGAAAGCTTCCGGTATGTCCAAGGGTGGGGCGGCTAAGAAATCCTCGGGCGGTTCGACTGCTGGCTTGGCCAACGGCTACGATGGCGAGAAGCCGACGACGAAGTTCAACTTACTCCTGGCCCGGGCGAGCGAGCTCCCTCAGCCGTCTTCAGAAACCCACTTCCTTCGGGTGTTTGGTCAAGGCGACCGCCTCCTCGCTGATTCTGCCACCAATGATGGTAGCGTGCCGCAGGTTCTGCAGTTGATGAACGGTAACGTAGGCCGCTTGGTCTCGGACCTGAAATCTCACTCGGTCGTCGCTGCCTATGCGGAGAAGACCCGCGAGGCGCAGATTTCCTCGCTCTACCTTTCCTACCTATCCCGTCGTCCCAACGCCCGGGAGATGGCTGCCGCTGGCAAAGGTCTCTCCGATGGACTCAGCTTAGCTGACCTCGCTTGGGCCCTCGCCAATACCCGCGAATTTCTCTTTATCCAATGAGCCTCACTATTCCTGCTGACCAACTCCGCGATCCACTGGCCCGCCGTACGTTCCTCGAACGCTGCGCCAAGGTCTCCTTCGGCCTCAGCGTCCTCCCATTCTTCAGCAAGCTCGCCCAAGCCGCCGAAGCTCCGGGCGCTGCTCCGAACGCCGGCCTGCCAGGCTTCGGCAAGGCCAAGCGCGTAATCTTCATCGAACTCGCCGGTGGGATGTCGCACATCGATACTTTCGACCCAAAGGTCGGCGCCAACAAAGGGCCCGCCACCGCGGTCTCGACCAAGGCAGGCTATCAACTGACGTCCTTCTTGCCGGAGACGACGAAGGTCGCCGACAAGATTGCGGTCATTCGCAGCATGACCGCCAAAGTGGGTGTCCACGCCTCCGCCGCCTACCTGATGCGGACCGGCTTTGAGCAACGCGGCACTATCCAACACCCGACCCTTGGGGCGTGGGCGCAGCACTTCCTTGGTGGCTCGAGTAAGACCTTGCCGTCGTCGGTCTGCGTGGGTCGCTCTGCGAACCATGGTAACGGTTGGTTCCCGGCGTCGTTTTCCCCGTTGCCCATTCAGTCGCCCAATGATGGCCTGCAGAACGTCAAGTCGTTGGCAGAAGAATCCGTCCAGGCTAAGCGCACTAACCTCCTCGCTGAACTTGATGCCGGTTTTGGCGCCAAGGCCGCTGACGAGAACGTCAAGGCCTACAATGAATTCTACGCCGCCACCTTCCAGCTGATGAAGAGTTCGGACCTCAAAGCCTTCGACCTCTCCGCCGAGCCCGCTGAGACCAAGGCTCGTTACGGCACTTCGCGTTTCGGCCAGGGTTGCCTCCTCGCCCGTCGCCTCGTTGAGAACGGTGTCCGTTTCGTGGAAGTATCCCACGGCGGGTGGGACATGCACGCCACGTTGGAAGATCGCATGGAAGACGTCGGGGGCGACTTTGACCGCGTTTTTGCAGCACTCATTCAGGACTTAGATTCCAAGGGCATGCTTGATACGACCTTGGTGGCGGTGACAACAGAGTTTGGTCGCAAGCCTGACTTCTCCGGTGGCGGCCGCGGTCACCACCCGCTCGCTTTCTCGACCGTCCTTGCGGGCGGTGGCGTTAAGCGTGGCTACGTGCATGGTGCGACCGATGCCAAGGGCTATGCGCCCGATGGCGACGGCGTATCGCCTGGTTCGCTGCACGCGACCATCGCCCATGCCGCCGGCTTGCCGGTGCAGACCGACATCATCACACCCGCTGGCCGTCCGATGCAGGTCGGCAACAAAGCGAAGCTGGTCAAGGAACTGTTCGC
>CAIYAN010000013.1 GCA_903924185.1 uncultured Opitutia bacterium
CCGGCTTAATTGCCTTAGCCCCATCGGTTGCTGGTTTTCCTCCGACCTTACCCCCGATGGCTTCGATCATTTGGGCGAAGGTTTGGTGCATATGCAGCGCTTGCTTCAGTTCGTGGTCCGAGAACTTCCAGTGGAAGCGTAGCACGGGGATGCCCCACTTGTCTTTGACGGTCGGGTCGAGGTCGCAGAAGGAATCCTTGTTTGGAATCATTTCGCCGCGGCCGGAGAACCCGATGAAACTTCCATAGCTGCGGCGGAGGTCTTCCTTAAAGGACTTGCCGTAGCCTGGCTTGGCCGGACCCGCTACGCCGACATTGGGCATGCGTCTTCCAGTGGAGAACTCAATGTGGTAACCACGGGCAAAGCCGAGTTTGCCGGCTTTCTGCTCCTTATAGAGCCACCACGGAACATAGACATGGTCCCCTGCTCCGTCTTCGTTGTGCACAGGAAGATTTTCAAAGGCCGGCACTTGGCCGCCCAAGCTAGCACCCACGGTGTCCATGATATTTTTGCCCACTTCGCCGGACGTATTGGCCAGGCCGTCAGGGAACTTCGCAGATTTTGAGTTCAGGAGGATACGGGCGGACTCGGCGGAACTAGCGGCGAGAATCACGACGCGGGCCTTCGCGGTGATTTCACGTCCGGATACCTTATCGATGAACGAGATACCGTTTGCTTTGCCCTGCGCATCCAAGGTGACAGCGCGCGCCATCGCATTGGGCAGAATGTCGAGATTGCCGGTGGCCATGGCCGGCGGCAGATGCACCGTGGTCGACTGATAGTTGGCCTTAATTGAGCAACCGCGGCCACAATCGGTCGCCCAGAAGCAAGCGGCGCGTTGGCGCATTGATTCAGACAAGATAGCCTGAGCCCGCGGGTTACCCGGATGCAGTTTGGCGGGAATCGTGTTAGCGTCCTGTTTCGTGCTGAGGATCGCCCGGTGGATGGGAATCACGGGGATGCCAAGCTGGGCGACATGCTTCTTGATGTAGAGTTCACCCGCGCGGGGCTTCGGTGGTGGCAGGAGACAACCTTCGGGTGAGTCCGGTGTATTTTCTAAGCCCTCGTTCGAGCCATAGACACCGATCAACATCTCAACTTTGTCGTAATAGGGGGCGACATCCTGGTAACTCATCGGCCAATCCACGCCGAGACCATCGCGCGAGTAGGGCTTAAAATCATAGGGTCCATTGCGCAGCGAGATGCGACCCCAGTGATTGGTGCGGCCACCGAGCATACGGGCGCGCCACCACCAGAATTTATTTTCCGCCTCAGTGGAGGCATTGGTATAGGGTTCATCCGGCACCTGCCAGCCACCGTCTACGGTAGCGTCGTAGAACCCAAACGGTTTATCTTCCACGGAAATACCGCGCAGCGGGGCCGAGCTGGGCGTCTGGAACATCGCCGTCTCCGTCAGTGGGTCGTAGTTGCGACCGGCTTCGAGGAGTAAGACCTTCACGCCGTTCATCGTGAGGGTGTAGGCCGACTGGCCGCCCCCCGCCCCCGAGCCAACGATGATGACGTCGTAGGAAGCTTTAAGCTCCTTTTCGGAAATGAGGGGCATGCTCCCTAGACAACCGACCCCCGAGAAGGTTGCCAAGGCTGTGTTGCGAAGATGTTACAATGTGCCGGGCCGAAAACTCCTATTTTAGCCTATTTTACCAAAAACTGGCCCCCTTCTCTTGAGGACATTACTGACAACGGCCCAAGAAGTGGCTAGGGGTTGGACTGTCATGTTGAATCGCGAACTTAGTTGGCTCACCTTCGACCGCCGTGTCTTGGAACTGGCGGAAGACGACACCGTCCCATTGCTGGAGCGGGTCCGCTTCCTCTCCATCGTCAGCTCCAACCTCGACGAATTCTTTGAGATCCGCGTTGCCGGCATCATGCAGCAAGAGGAGTCAGCCACGCACCCAGCGACGCGTGAATTCCTGCAGGAAGTCCTGCGGCAATCTCATGCCTTAGTCGACGCCCAACAAGCCTGCTGGCGTGATCAACTCCTGCCAGCCTTAGCCAAGGAAGGCATTGTCGTAAAAGCTAAAGACCAACTCAACGATGCCGATCGGGCGGAACTCTCCCCGCGCTTTGACCGCGATATCTTACCTGCCCTGACGCCGCTGGCCATCGACCCTTCGCACCCCTTCCCGGTGCTTACGAACAAGGGTCTCTACCTGCAGGCGTTGCTGCGCGACCCGGAGAGCGGCGAAGTCCGTCGGGCCGTCGTCCCCATTCCGCGCGTCCTCCCGCGTGTCTTGTCCTTAGGGACCAGCGCCAAGCGCTCTTTTACCCTGCTGAGTTTGGTTATCGAACTCTTCGTCGATCGTCTCTTCCCCGGCCTCGATGTTCTCGGGTCGTGGGCTTTCCGGATTACGCGCAATAGCGACCTCTACGTCGACGAGGAGGAATCAGGCAACCTCTTGGAGACCATCGAAGATGAAATCCGTAACCTGCGAAAAGGTGCGCCCGTGCGGCTGGAAATCGAAGCGCAGGCACCTGATGAGGAAGTGACCTGGCTGCTCAAGGCTATTGGCCTAGGAAGCGATAACGCCTTCCGCTCGGCTGGCCCCGTCAATATGGTCCGGCTGAGCAGCTTGATCGACCAAGTCGGTCGCCCCGACCTGCTCTACCCCTCCTTCGCCCCGGTGCTATCGCCCGAGTTCACTGACCCCCACAAGCTCTACAGTCGTATCGCGAAGCACGACCTCCTGCTCCATCATCCTTACGAATCGTTCAACCCGGTCGTCGACTTCATCCGCCAGGCCGCCCGGGATGAGTCGGTCGTCGCAATCAAGTTGACGCTCTACCGCACCAGTGGCGATTCCCCGGTGGTTGAGGCCCTGAAAGAAGCCGCCCGGAATGGGAAGCAAGTCACGGCGTTGGTTGAATTGCGTGCCCGCTTTGACGAACTCAACAACATTGAGTGGGCCCGCCAGCTGGAAGAAGCCGGCGCCCACGTCGTTTACGGTCTCTCTGGATTAAAGACCCACTGTAAAGCCTGCTTGGTAGTCCGGCAGGAAAAAGACGGCCTCCGCCGCTACGCCCATCTTGGCACCGGCAATTATAACCCGAAGACCGCTCGCCTCTATACTGACTTTTCGCTGTTCACCGCCGACGAAGAGGTCACGGCCGATGTGGGGTTACTCTTTAACGTCCTGACGGGCAATCTCGCCAAGCCCAAGTTCAAGCACCTCCTCGTCGCTCCCTTTGACCTCCATCGTGGTATCATCGACCTAATCAATGCCGAAGCCTCGGCGGCGCAGCACGGCCGGAAGGCAGCCATTTTCGCGAAGGTGAATAGCCTCGTGGACCCTGATGTCATCAAAGCCCTCTACAAGGCCTCGCAGGCGGGCGTGAAGATTGACCTCGTCGTCCG
>CAIYAN010000014.1 GCA_903924185.1 uncultured Opitutia bacterium
CACGGTCGCCGGACCACGCACTGCCAGCGCATGGATGCGGCGAGCGAGCTCGGCGAAGGATTCGTCGCGGGTACGCACGAGGACTTCGCCGGCAGAAGTCAGCAGGGAGGAAGACATAGGGCGATGGAAGGCGAGCGGGCGTGAAAAGGCAACCTTGAGGACCAGCCCAAATAAAAGGGGCGGCCGCACGGCCGCCCCTAATTGAAGACCGAAGCAATGGTGCTTACTGGCAGGCCTCGCAGGTGCCGCCGTTCATCATCGCATCGATGGAACAGGCATTCTTCTCCGCCTCGGTGAAGGCCTTCTTCTCTGGCACTGGCTCGGTCTTCGCCTGCACTTCGACGGTGGCCTTCTCGATATTCGAGGCACCCATCGTGCGGAGATAATAGGTCGTCTTGAGACCTGTGCGCCAGGCGTACTGGTACATATGAGAGAGGGCCTTGAGTTCGGCGCGCGGCAGGAACAGGTTAAGCGACTGGGCTTGGTCGATCCACTTCTGGCGGCGCGCGGCGGCATCAATGAGCCACTTATAGTCAATGATGAAGGCCGTCATGTACTTGTCCTTGAGGACTTGGGGGATCTCTGGGATCTCCTTGAGTTCGCCATCAAAGTACTTGAGCTGTTCAACCATCTTCTGATTCCAGAGCCCCAGCTTCTTGAGGTCGCGCCCCAGGCTGCTGTTGAGCTCGATGAAGTCGCCGGACAGATTGCTCTTGGCGAAGAGGTTCTTGTAAGTCGGCTCGATGCAAGGCGAGCTGCCGACGATGTTAGAGATGGTCGCCGTCGGCGCGATGGCGAGGACGTTGGAGTTGCGCATGCCCTGTTTGGCGATTTTGGCGCGGATAGGCGCCCAGTCGAGCAGACCGCCCCGCTTGACTTCGATCTTTTCGCCACGCTCGGCCTCAAGGAGGTCGACGGTATCCTGCGGGAGCAGGCCGCGGTCCCACTTGGAGCCCTTGTAGGTGCTGTAGGCGCCGCGTTCGGCGGCGAGGTCAGAGGAGGCACCGTAGGCGTAGAAGGCCACGGCTTCCATGATCTCATCGTTAAACTCAACGGCGGCGTCCGAGGCGAAGGAGACGTTGCGACGGTAGAGGCAGTCTTGGAGGCCCATGACGCCGAGGCCGACCGGGCGGTGTCGTAGATTGGAAACCTCCGCGGCCTTGGTCGGGTAGAAGTTGATGTCGATGACGTTGTCGAGCGCGCGGACCGCCACATGGACGGTCTCCGCGAGCTTGGCGTGGTCGATATTACCCGCGGCATCGAGGTGTGCATCGAGGACGATGGAGCCGAGATTACAGACGGCGGTCTCATCGGCACTCGTGTTGAGCGTGATTTCGGTACAGAGGTTGGACGAGTGGATGACGCCCACGTGGTCCTGCGGCGAACGGACATTGCACGGATCCTTAAAGGTCATCCAAGGGTGGCCCGTCTCGAAGATCATATTGAGCATCTTCTTCCAGAGCTCAACGGCCGGGACCGTCTTGCCGAAGATTTTGCCTTCCTTGGCCTTCTGTTCGTAGGCGACATAGCGACGCTCGAAATCGGCGCCGAAAGTTTCATGCAAGTCGGAGACCTCGTTGGACATGAAGAGCGTCCAGTTCTGGCGATCGCGCAGGCGCTTCATGAACAAGTCGGGAATCCAGTTCGCCGTGTTCATGTCGTGGGTGCGGCGGCGGTCGTCGCCGGTGTTACGACGGAGCTCAAGGAAGTCTTCGACGTCGTTGTGCCACGTCTCGAGGTAGGCACAGCCGGAACCACGGCGCTTACCGCCTTGGTTGACGGCCACGAGCTGGTCGTTGTGCAGCTTGAGGAACGGCATGACGCCCTGCGATTCACCGTTGGTGCCCTTGATGTGCGAGCCCGTGCCACGGACGGCCGTCCAAGAACCGCCCAGACCACCTGCCCACTTGGAGAGGAAGGCGTTCTCCGCAATGCCGCGGATCATGATCGACTCGATGGTGTCATCGACCTTGTAGAGGTAACAGGATGACAACTGGCTATGCAGCGTACCGGCATTGAAAAGCGTCGGCGTCGAGCTGCAGAAGCGGCGGGACTTGTAGAGCGCGTGAAGGCGGATAGCCCACTCTTCGCGATTCGTCTCCTCGCGGAGGAAGAGGCCCATGGCAACGCGCATCCAGAAGAACTGGGGCGTCTCGAGGCGGCGGTGGGTACGTGCCGTCTTGTCGATGATTAGGTAGCGGTCGTAGAGCGTCTGCACGCCGAGGAACTCGAAATCCATGTCGGACATCGGGTCAAGGGCGTCGGCCAGCTTGGCGAGGTCGTAACGACGCAGGTCGGGCGAGAGACGGCCGATTTCGATACCGCGCTCGATGTAGGCCGAGAACTTTGCACGGTGGAATTCGCGGAGCTTGTCGATGCCATCGCGCATGATGCTCCAACCGAGAACCTCCTCGTAGATATAGGACAGCGAGATGCGGGCGGCGAAGAGCGCAAAGTCAGCATCGCGCTCGATGAGCGTCTTGGCGTTGAGTTCAACCGTCTTGCGGAGGTCGGCTTCGCCGACTTCGTTGAACAGGCCACGGCGGAGCTCGGCCTCGATGGCTTCGGCCGGCATGTCGATTTCAAGGCCCGTGAGGGCGTAGGAGATGCGCTTGCGGAGGTCTTCACCGTTCCAGAGGAAAGTGGACCCATCGGGGTTCTTGACGAGCAGGAGGGAGTCCTGGTGGTCGTCCACGGGCACGGCGGCGGCGGCTTCTTGCTCGCGCTGCTTAGTGCGCATCGCACGGTAGAGAATGTAAGCTTCGGCGACCTTGTAGTGGCCTTGGCGCATCAACTCGGTCTGGACGATATCTTGGACCTCTTCGATGCCGATG
>CAIYAN010000015.1 GCA_903924185.1 uncultured Opitutia bacterium
CCCGACCGCGCCGCCCGCGATGCTTCCTGGAAGGCCTTCTCGGCCGACCCCGATTGGAAGGCTGCCGCCAAGGCGTCCGAAGTGAACGGCAAGCTGATCACCAAGATCGAGTCCGCCTTCCTCACCGCGACCGACTACTCCGCCCTCGCCCAAGTCAAGGCCTACGGCCAAGGCGTCTTCGAACTCCGCACCTACACGACCGAAGCCGGCCGCCTGCCCGACCTCAACGCCCGCTTCCATGACCACACCCTGAAGCTCTTTGAGAAGCATGGCATGACGAACGTCAGCTACTGGAACCTCGCCGCCGACCAAAAGGGCGCCAAGTCCCCGCTCGTTGCCGGCAATACCCTCATCTACCTCCTGGCCCACAAGTCCGAAGACGCCGCCAAGGCTAGCTTCGACGCCTTCCGCGCCGACCCGGCTTGGGTCGCCGCTAAGGAAGCCTCGGAAAAGAAGGCCGGGGGCTCGCTGACCATCAAGGATGGCGTGAAGTCCGAGTTCCTCGTGCCGATGGATTATTCTCCTGTAAAGTAATTCTCCTACTGGCTCTGGCAAAACCCCTCATATGAGGGGTTTTTTGTTTCGGAGGATTGCAGGGAACACCCGAGCTCCTAGGTTTGTCTCACCCCTAGTCCCATGTCGTTCCGACTTTCCTTGCTCCTGCTGGCTCCGCTGGCTGCCGTGGCCGCCGACGGCGTCTCGTTTAACCGCGATATCCAACCCATCCTTTCCGAGTATTGCTACCACTGCCACGGGCCTGACGCTAGTTCGCGCAAGTCCAAGCTACGCCTCGACCGTGCTGAGTTCGCTTTCCAGCCCGCCAAGAGCGGTGACGTGGTCATCGCCAAGGGTGCGGCCGACAAGTCTCCCCTGATTCAGCGCATCCTGAACAAAGACCCGGACGAGGTGATGCCGCCGCCCGAGTCGCATAAGCAACTGAAGCCGGCCGAAATCGAACTCATTCGTCGCTGGGTCAACGAAGGCGCCAAGTATGAAGAGCACTGGTCCTTCCTGCCGCCACAGCGGCCAACTCCGCCTGCCGACAAGAGCGGTTGGGCTAAGACACCCGTCGATGCCTTCGTCGTCGCCACTCTCGCCCAGAACGGCCTGAAGCCGAATGGGCCCGAAGCGAAGGAACGGCTCTTCCGCCGACTCAACCTCGACCTTACCGGCCTGCCGCCCACCCCCGAAGAATTACGTGCCTACTTGGCGGACACTTCGCCCGACGCCTACGCCAAAGCCGCGGAGCGTCTGCTCAAGACGGATCAGCACGCCGAACAGATGGCTCGTCACTGGCTGGATGCCGTGCGTTACGCCGACACCCACGGCATTCACATCGACAACGTTCGCAATATCTACCCTTACCGCGACTGGGTCATCAACGCCTTCAAGGCGAACATGCCGTTTGACCGTTTCACCATTGAACAAATCGGCGGCGACCTCCTGCCCAATGCCACCATCGAACAGCTCGTTGCCACCGGCTACAACCGTTGCTTGCCCACGACCGGCGAAGGCGGCGCCATCTCCGAAGAGGTCATGACGACTTACGCGAAGGATCAGGTCGAGACACTAGGCGCCGTTTGGCTTGGCCTGACGAGCGGTTGCGCCGCCTGCCATGACCACAAGTTTGACCCGATCAGCCAAAAGGAATTCTACGCCATGGCCGCGTTCTTCCGGAATACTTCGATGTCCGCGCTCGACGGGAATAACGCCAACCACCCGCCGTCCATGCTGGTCGCTCGG
>CAIYAN010000016.1 GCA_903924185.1 uncultured Opitutia bacterium
GCGAACAAGTGCTCCGCCTCGACGCGTGGAGACTCCAAGCCTTTGCGGGAAAGGAACTCCGCGGCCTTCTTCAGCGTCTCGAGTAGGTTCTGCACAGGCTTAGCGGGCGGCGGCGCGGGTCAGGCGATCGTTATAGGCCACGCCGATACCGACGGCCTCGGCGAGTTCGGCTTGGATGACATCAAAACCACGCGCGTCGAGTTGACGGAGGAGATCAAAAAGATGGCGGGCGCCTTCTTCGGCCGAGCCACTTTCTGAAAGGTAAAAATTCTCTGGTCCCAGCGGTAGGTTGGTGCGACGGGCTAAGAGCAAGCGCGCGACCTTGCCGGTCGCCGCCGCAGGCGTGGTCCCACGGGCAAATAACTCGACGCGAGTCGCGGGGCTGTAATGACGTTCCAACATACCTGGGGCATCTTGAGCGACCTGCTGACTGGCCGCGCGCGTGACGACTTCGATGGGGCCCAGCTTGGCCTGCAAGGCTTCGAGGGTGATAGGCCCCGGACGAAGCAGGCGGGCCCATCCGGGCACAGAAAGGTCGAGGATGGTCGATTCAACGCCGTGGGTGCAGGCGCCGCCATCGACAATCCACGGACAACGCTCACCGAGTGAATCGCTGACGTGCATAGCCTTAGTGGGACTCACATAGCCAAAAGGATTCGCGCTCGGGGCGGCGAGCGGACGGCCGCTCAGGCGAAGCACTTCACGAAAGATTGGGTGAGCGGGGATGCGCACCGCCACGGTCGGTTTGCTCGCGGTCACGAGGTCGGGCACGCAAGCCTTGCGACGCAAAACCACCGTCAATGGCCCGGGCCAGAAGCTAGTGAGCAACGCCAAGCGCTCATCGGGCTCGGCCACTTCGGCCAACGCGGCTTGGTCGAGCACATGGACGATCAGCGGATCGAGTAAGGGTCGGCCCTTGATGGTGAAGACCTGTGCCAGGGCGGACGGGTTGAGTGCATCGGCGGCGAGGCCGTAGACCGTCTCCGTCGGCAGAGCCACGCAGTGTCCGGCCCGCAATAACTCCGCCGCACGCGACAGGTCTGTCGGCGACGAGGTGAGGAATTGGGCGGCGGGCGAAGGCAAGAGAACTCGGACTGTGCGGAAAGCCAGCAGGTCGGCAACCCCCGGACAACAAAAAGGCCGCCTAGGAAGGCGGCCCGGAAAAGTATCGGGTGAACCCGATTACTTCATCGTGATCATATTCCGGGCGCGCTTAACGGCCTTCGAAATATGACGCTGCTGGCGGGCGGTGAGGCCGGTCAACTTGCGGGGCAGGATCTTGCCCGTCTCGGTGACGTAGCGCGTGAGGGCCTCGGGTTCGGTAAAATCGAAATCGAGGGGGTTACGGGAACGCTTGAGCTTACCTTCGGTAGTCATGGGAGGGTTTTTGGTAAGGGATGCGGGGCTTTGGGCAAGAAGGAAAAGGTGTTTTGAGGGGGGAAGGGTAAAAACTGCCCTAAATCATGTAAAAAGCCCCTTTTAGCCCAAACCTAGGCCTGACGGGTCAGGCAGATGAGGAACTCCTTATTACCCTCCCCTCCCTCGATGGGCGAAGGGATGACGCCGAGGACCGTCGCACCCGGCAGCTCTCGGCTAGCGGCGGTCAACGTTTCGACCACGCGGGCATGGATGAGTGGATCCTTAATGATGCCGCGTCCCTTGTCGGCCTCCGCCCGAGTTGCCTCGAACTGCGGCTTGATGAGCGCCACGAGGTGGCCACCCGGCGCGACGCGCGCCCAGGCGACTGGTAAGACCAAGCCGAGAGAGATAAAGGAGAGGTCCATGACCACGATGCCATAGAGGGCGTGCGGCAA
>CAIYAN010000017.1 GCA_903924185.1 uncultured Opitutia bacterium
CGGTGTAAAGAACGGCATCAATACTTTCGGAAAGAAGAACTTCACGGGCGCCTTCGTCGTCCCCGCGGCGGTCGTGAACGACCTCGGCCTGCTGGCTTCGCTCGATGCCCGTGGTCTCCGCGATGGCCTCGTCGAAGCCGTGAAGGTCTCGCTGCTCAAGGACCCGGTCTTCTTCGGTAACCTCGAGAAGGAATCCGCGCTGCTTGCCGCTGGTGATATTCCGGCCATCGGCCGCGCCGTCCGCCGCTCGGCAGAACTGCACGCCCGCCACATCGCTGGCAATGGCGACCCCTTTGAACTCGGTAGTGCGCGTCCGCTCGACCTCGGTCACTGGGCCGCGCACAAGCTCGAGTCCATGACGAACCATCGCCTCACGCACGGTGAGGCCGTCGCCGTGGGCTTGGCCTTGGACATCCTGTGCGCTCGCGACCTCGGGTATTTCGGTCAGGAAGAAGCCGAGCGCACGCTCAACCTCCTCACTGCCCTCGGCTTCCGGACCTATGCGCCGGAGATGCACCTCGATGGTGGCGCCCCGATGCTCGCCGGCCTCGAGGAGTTCCGCGAACACCTCGGCGGCCAGCTCACGCTCGTCTTGCCGACGGCGATTGGTAAATCAATTCAGGTTCACGAAATGGCCACCGCTATCGTCCGCCGCGCGACCGATGAGTTGCGTGCGCGCGACCAGCAGACATGCGCCGCGCGGTCCTAAACGTCGTCGGTCTCTCCGCCCGTGACCTCTCGTCTGGCGTGATGCCACGCCTTGCCGCGCGCGCCGCGAAAGGATCCGTCGCAAAGGTTAAACCCGCGTTCCCCGCTGTCACCTGCACCGCGCAGTCGGATTACTTGACCGGCCAAACGCCGTCGGTGCACGGCATCGTCGGTAATGGTTGGTATGACCGCACGCTTAGTGAGGTGCAGTTCTGGAAGCAATCCAACCGCGTGGTCGGTGCTCCAAAAGTTTGGGACGAACTCCACGCCAAGAACCCCAAGCTGAAGGTCGCGAACCTCTTTTGGTGGTATAACATGGGGACGAATGCGGACATCTCCGTGACCCCGCGTCCGGTCTATAAGTCCAACGGAGGAAAAATTTTCGACATCGCCAGTTACCCGCAGCGCTACCGGGCGCTACTCAAGCGCGACCTCGGCGATTTCCCGTTTCACAGTTTCTGGGGCCCGCGCGCTGGCCTGCCATCCACGCAATGGATTGCGGCTTCGGCCCGCTGGATTGAGGAGCATGAGCAGCCTGACCTCAACCTCGTCTACCTCCCGCACCTCGATTACGACCTGCAGCGCTTTGGGCCGACCGACCCGCGTAGCGACACCGCTCGTCGGGACGTCGATACACTCGTCGGGGACTTGGCCGATTTCCTCGAAGCTCGCGGCGTGGATGTCGTCATCGTCTCCGAATACGCCATCACCGCCGTCGACCGCGCTGTCCCGCTGAATAAGGTCCTGCGTGCGCACGCTTGGCTCGAACTTAAGGATGAGGCCGGCGTCGAGACCCTCGACGTCTTCAACTCCAAGGCCTTCGCCGTCGTCGACCACCAGGTTGCGCACGTCGTCGTCTTGGACCCGTCCATCCGCGAGGAAGTCCGCCAAGTCCTCCTCGCCACGCCGGGCGTCGCGCAGGTCCTTGATGCCGAGGCCCAAGCTGCCGTCGGCATTAAGCACGTCCGTGCCGGCGACTTCGTCGTCGTGTCCGACAGCCATAGCTGGTTCTCGTATTACTGGTGGGAGGAAGGCTCGGGCGATCCCGACTTCGCGCGCACCATCGATATCCATCGCAAGCCTGGCTACGATCCCGTGGAGCTCTTCATCGACCCGAAGATTCGCTTCCCGATGCTCATCATTGCCTGGTTCCTCCTCAAGAAGACCCTCGGCTTCAAGGCCCTCATGGAAGTCGTCTCACAGGATGCCTCGCTCGTAAAGGGCTCGCATGGCCGTCTGCCGGAGGACCCGCTCGATTGGCCCGTGTGCATCGCCGCGCGTGACGCCAGCCTGCCGGCGCAGATTGCCTCGACCGACGTCTACGCCCAGATCGTTCGCGGGTTCTGAGCGTCAGAAGTACTTGAGGGGTGGACTCGGAACCTTCGACCCGCAGTGTGGTCGGTAACCTAGACCCCGATGGACGCTCGCCCTTTTGCTTTACTCTTTGCCCTGACTTTGGGGGCGGCGACGTTTCCGGAACCGACCAATAATCAGCCAGAGACCATCCCGCTGCTGAAGCCCGCGGATGCGCTGACCAAACTCCACCTGCCCGAGGGGTTCACCGCCACGCTCTTTGCGGCCGAGCCCGATGTCCGTCAGCCCATCGCCCTTTGCTGGGACGAACGTGGCCGCTTATGGGTCGCCGAGAACTATACGTATGCCAACGGCAAGGAACGCTTCGACCTCAAGCTCCGCGATCGGATTATCATCCTCGAAGATGCTGACCACGACGGGAAGTTCGATAAACGCACCGTCGTTACGGAAGACGTGCAGATGCTCACCAGCATCGAGCGCGGCTTGGGTGGCGTGTGGGCAATGTGCCCGCCGAACCTGCTCTTTATCCCGATGGACGGCGATAAGCCCGCGGGCCCGCCGAAAGTCATCCTCGATGGATTTAGCACGACCGCCGCGAGTCGCCATACCTTTGCGAACGGACTGAAGTGGGGCCCGGACGGTTGGCTCTACGGTCGCGTCGGAATTTCCAGTACCTCGTGGATCGATGTCCCCAGCGTGGAGA
>CAIYAN010000018.1 GCA_903924185.1 uncultured Opitutia bacterium
CCCGCGAAGTTAATTCGAGATTCGGACGGCACGCGGCGAACGGACGCGACGCAGTCGCGCCCCTACCCGAGGCATCCACTCGATTCAGCACTCCGTACTCTGAACTCCGCGCGGCTTCGCCGCGCCCCACCCTTAGCCGCAGTCTTGGGCGTCGACGTCGAGGACGTCGATGACGTCGTCGTCACCGAGGATTTTCGTGCGCAGGGGTAAGGCGGCCGCGAGGAAGGATTTCACGCCGTGCACGAAATACCAGATGTGCACGCGGTGTTGATCCTGGACGCGCTCAAAAGGACACGGCGCGGGGCCGCGAATTTCGGCGAGGCCGGGATGGAGGCGTTCGAGTTCCTTAACCCAAGCGTCGGCGACGAAGTTCACCTTCTCGACATTACGCCCGCGGAAGACGTGGCGAATGAGGTGACGCTCGGGTGGGTAACCAAACTCCGAGCGCTTCACGAGCTCCGCCGCGGCGAAGCCTTGAAAGTCGAGACGCTTGGCAAACTGCACCGGATCCGACGCTGGCTGGAACGTCTGGACCACCACGGCCCCCTCGAGTTGGCCGCGGCCCGCGCGGCCCGCGACCTGCGTGAGCAGTTGAAACGTACGCTCCGCGGCGCGGAAGTCAGGCAGCTGGAGCGATAAGTCGGCGTCGATGATGCCCACTAACGTCACGCGTGGAAAATCGAGCCCCTTAGCGATCATCTGCGTCCCGAGGAGCATATCGTAACGGCCCGCGCGGAAATCTGAGAGCACTTGGCGGAAGAGATCCTTCTTCCCCATGGTATCGGCGTCGATGCGGGCCACGCGGGCGCGGGGGAACATCCGGTGAATGACCTCTTCGACCTTCTGGGTGCCGTAGCCCTTCCAGCGGACCTTCGGCGAGCGGCACTTGGGGCAGACCGCGGGCGCGGGCTCACGGTGATCGCACAGGTGGCAACGGGCGGTGTGGTCGGTCGAATGGAGCGTCAGCGACACCGAGCAGCGTGGGCATTGCACCGCCTCACCACAATCCGGGCAGACGAGCGAACGCGAGTGCCCGCGACGGTTGAGGAATAAGATGGTCTGCTCGCCCTTGCGGAGGCGTTCGTGGATGCCGTCGACCAGTTCACGTGAGAGGACATTCTGCCCCTTTGAGTGCAGCACCTCGCGGCGCATGTCGACGATGCGGAAGGCTGGCATCGGGCGGTCATCGACGCGCTTCGGCATCGAGTTGAGCACGTAACGTCCGGCCGTGGCGTTCTTCCACGTCTCCAGCGACGGCGTCGCCGAACCCAGCACGCAAGCGGCGCCGAGGACGGAAGCGCGCATGACCGCCACATCGCGGCCGTGGTACATCGGCGTCTCGCCCTGCTTAAAGGAAGGCTCGTGCTCCTCGTCGACCACGATGAGCCGGAGGTTGGGCAGCGGCGCGAAGACCGCGGAACGCGCGCCCACGACCACGCGGGCTTGGCCGAGGGACATCGCCATCCATGCGTCAAATCGCTCGCCGGCCGAGAGGTGGCTATGCCAAACCACGACCTTGGCGCCGAGGTCGGTGAGCCGGGAACGGAGTCGCCCGACCGTCTGAGGAGTCAGGGCGACTTCGGGGACGAGGAAGATGGCGGAGCCGCCTTCGGCGACGACCTTACGGATCAAGGCCACGTAGACCTCGGTCTTGCCTGAGCCCGTGACGCCATGGAGCAAGTGGGCCTTGAAGGCCTTGCTGTCCAAACTCTCCGAAACTGAAGCCACCGCGGCGAGCTGATCCACATTGAGCGTGTGGCCGGCGGAGGGGACCGATTCCGCCTCGGCGAAAGGATCATTGTAGGCCACGCGCCAGAGCACGCTGGCGTCTTCCTTAATCACGCCAGCGCGGAGTAGACCATCTACTGCCTGCTGGGAAATCCCGAGCCCCGTGACGAGCTTAGCGCGGTCAGCGGGTTCTGTTTGCGCGGCGAGGTAATCGAGTACCTGGGCTTGGCGCGGAGCCTTGCGGCGGAGTTTGGCGAGGGCCTCGGCATCAGGCGGGGATATTAACGTGAGCAGACGACGCAGCACGGGGCGGACCCCTTTACGTACCGCGGCGGGTAGAACCGTCTCGAGAACCGAGTTGAGCCCGCAACCGTAATAGCCAGCCATCCACTCCGCGAGTTTACAGACATCGGGCGTGAGTACGGGCTGCTCGTGCTCGAGTAAAATGATACTGCGCAGCTTGGCGGCGGGCGGCGCTTCGGCGGGGTATTTCCAGACCACCCCGAGGCTCGTGCGACCTCCGAGCGGGACGCGGACCAGTTGACCGACCTGCAGCGTATCCTTGAGCGCCGCTGGCACCGAATACGAGTAGGCCCGGGCCCCGCCATCAAACGGGACCACCTCGGCGACGCCGGGTTCGATTTCACCGAAAAGATCGGGCACAGCTCGAAGGCTCGCTCAGCCCAGCCCAGGTTTCAAGCCGAGGCCGTGCTGGAACGAATCATTTCCCCTCGGGCTGCTCGCCCTTGCTGAACGGGCTGGCCAGAATGGCGACCTGGGCTGGGTCGTCAGGGTGGGACGGGTCGAACGGCTGCACGGACGGGGCCAGGAAGGCCGCCAGCTCGGGGACCCCTTGGCGGATGCCTTCGATGACGCAGCGGGCCATCTCATAGGCACCGTAGGCGCTGAAATGCGTGTCGTCACGAAGCGGGTCGGTCTGCCCCGGGAACGTCTTGGCCGGGTAATGCAGGAGGGCTAGTTTGCTCTTTTCGACCCCGAGGGCTTGGTAGACCTGCTTGGAGGAGACGTTGAGGTCGATCAAGGGAACCGAACGCTCCTTAGCCACGCGGCGGACCGCTTCGGGGAAGTCGCCCAGCGACTCGGTCACTTGACCCTTATCATCAAAACGACGTCGGGCAACCGCGGTCACCAGGACCGGCTTGCCGCCCTTCGCTTGGATGGCATCGAGGTAATCACGTAGACGTTTCGCGTAGGTCGTGAAAGCGCCAACCCCTTCGCCCTTCTCCTTTTGGTCGTTATGGCCGAACTGAATAAGCACGAAATCATCCTTACGGAGTTGGGCGAGTATCTTGTCGAGCCGGTGCTCGCCTTGGAATGAACGCAGGGCGCGACCGGACTCTGCATGATTAGCGACCACCGCCCGTTCACCGATGAAGAGCGGGAACGCTTGGCCCCAGCCAACGTAGGGCTCGTTCGCTTGGTCGGTCATCGTCGAATCGCCGGCGAGGAAGATGCGGACCGTCGTCACCGGGGCGGGATTGATCGACACGATCGTGGCGCGGGCGGTCGCGCCGAGGAATTCGAGCGATAACCGTTGATCCCAAGTGGGGTTGCCGGACTCCCGGGATTTGAGGACCACGCGGCCACCGGCGTATTCCGGCCGACGCACATCGACCAAGAACCGCTGCGTCACCGGCCGACCTCGCGGCACGGCGACGTTGAGCGCCAGCAAGCGACGCGCCTCGACCTTCACCGTCGTCACCGAAGCAATATCCGAAGCGCCAAACTCGATGGTCACCTCATAGATCCCCTCGGCCACGGGTTGACTGAAGGCGAAAGACGCCTGCGTGGCCGACCCGCGGAATTCCGCGACTGGAATGGCGGCGAAGGTCAGCAGGGGAAAGAGGCAGGCGAGGCGAAGCATCGGGAGAGGGAGTTAGGAGGAACAAAGATACAGTGCAAAGGTGCAAAAGTGCAAAGGTGGAACAGAGTACAGGTTACTGAATCGATGACTGGATCGATGGTTGAGTCGAGGGCGGGGTCGATGGCCGAAGGAGATTACAGAGTTCGGAGGAGTTAAGAAGACCGTGCAAAAGTGCAAATCGGACTTCGGCCGGTGCAAAAGTGGAAAGGGGGATGAAAAAAACAGGTAGGGTCGGGACTGCGTCACGACCTAGCTGCATCTTAAGGTAGGGGCGTGGCTTTGCCGCGCCCTTGTCATGATTAGGAGGGCGAGATAAATCGCGCCCCTACCCGCGGGCGGAGCCCGCGAATAGAGGCAACTAGGGCAGCACGTGGTGCCAACCCTACCTCGATACAGTGCCAACCCTACCCGAGACAGCTATGCCCTACCTACGGATAGCCGAATGCTTGGCGATGCGGACGCACATGAGGGCCCAGAAGCAACCGATGCAATTGGCGACGGGGAGCTGCAGTTCGGTCGGCATGCTGTAAAAGATCACGTTGCCGGGCAACCAAACCAAGAAGTTCGGGAGTAAGTTCGGTAGGACCAAACGCCGATACCAGCCTGGGCCCATGGACGCACGTAGCTTCGCGGTATCCCAGTTGGAATCCTTCCAGAGGTGAGAGATTGCGTTAAAGGGCGCCCCGCAGAGCACCGTAAACAGAGATTGATCAACGAGGACCTTCAGAATGACCACGCGGACGGACGGCTCGGTGCCGAAACACCAGCCCTGAAACGCGTAGAA
>CAIYAN010000019.1 GCA_903924185.1 uncultured Opitutia bacterium
GCTTCCTGCTGTTCGACGAGCTGACCCTTATAGTCTTCGATCACGCGCTTGCACTCTTCGATCGCCTTATCGGCTTCCGACTTAGTGAACTCGAGAGCGATTTCGCGCTCCTTAGCGACGACTTCAGCGGAAACTTCTTCACGACGAACGAAACGGCCGTTATTGGCCACGACCTGCATCGCCATCTGGCGAGCGAAGTCAGCCACTTCGGCATGCGAGGCTCCTGCGGCGGACTTCGTCGAGAGCTCGATGAGGACCGCAATCTTAGCGCCCGTGTGGACGTAAGCGGAGACGCGACCGTTACCGGAAGCGGCAAACTTGAGCACGCGGGAGACCTTGAGGTTCTCGCCGATTTTGGTGACCTGGTCGTTAAGGTAGTCGTTTACCTTACGGGAAGCGTCGCCGTGGTAGGGCTGGTCGAGCAAGTTGTCGACACCGTGCAGGGCCGCTTGACCGACGAGGTCCTTGGCGAGGGCGACGAAGGCTTCGTTCTTGGCGACGAAGTCCGTTTCACAATTGAGTTCGAGGAGCGTCGCGGACGAACCGGAGGCCTCGACCTGAACTGCGAACATTCCTTCGCTGGCCTTGCGGTCAGCCTTCTTGTTGCGCGTCGCGATCCCCTTAATGCGGAGGATTTCAACGGCCTTTTCCATGTCGGCATTGGCCTCGGTGAGGGCCTTCTTGCAATCCATGAGACCTGCGCCAGTACGCTGGCGCAGCTCGTTGACCGTCTGGGCGGTGATAACGGACATGACGAAATTACTTGGTGGTCTTGCGCGGACGGACAGCCTTGGCGCCGCCCTGGGCTACTTCGCCTTCGGAGCCTTCGGAGGCCTTCAACAGCTCATCGGAGATGGTGACTTCAGGCTGAGCGTTCTCCGTGGTTTCACCACGGGAGAGAGGGGTCACGGTCTTGCGCGGGTTAGCGTCGACCTTACGGCGAGCCTGACCGTTCTGGACGGCCTGCGTGAGGACTTCGACCACGAGGCGAATAGACTTAGCGGCGTCGTCGTTACCTGGGATCGGGAACTTGAGGACCGAAGGGTCGGAGTTCGAGTCACAGAGGCCGATCACCGGAATCTTGAGGCGGTTGGCCTCATTGACGGCGATGGCTTCATGTTTGGTATCGATGACAATCATCGCGGCAGGGAGCTCGCGGTATTCGAGGAGACCTTCGAAGTTACGCTGCATACGGGACATCTCGCGACGGACAGCGGCGCCTTCCTTCTTGTGCATCTTGGCGAGGGAACCGTCCTGCTCCATCTTCAGGTAGGTGCGGTAGGACTCGAGCGACTTCTTGATAGTCGTGAAATTAGTGAGCGTACCACCGAGCCAGCGGTTAACGGCGAAGGGCATACCGGTCGCCTTAGCGGCGGCGCGGACGACTTCCTGAGCCTGTGGCTTGGTCGCGACGAAGAGCACTTCCTTGCCCTTGGCGGAGATGTCTTCGAGGTAGGCAGCAGCGGCGGCGAGGCACGCATGCGACTTCTCTAGGTCGATGATCGACACGCCATTACGGTGGTCGAAAATAAACGGACGGGATTTAGGATTCCAGCGACGGGTCTGGTGGCCGAAGTGCACGCCAGCGTCGAGGAGGTCTTTTACGGTGATGTTCATGGTATTTTTAGCTCCGTATCCCACTTCTTGCCGAAGGAGAGGACATTGGATCAGGTGTAGTTAACTGCAGTTTTGATTAGGATGTCGGAAGCAATCGGCGGTAGCTTCCAACGGTGGAATGGGTTTTCAAACACCCCTACCCCCCTCTGGCAAGGGAAAAAGGGGTGTTTTGGGCTGACAATCCTGAAGGGGGAGGCACTTTCCGTGGTTCATGTTGTGGGCCTACCGCATCCTCTTCCTCCCCCTCCTGCTCCTGGCCTCGCCCTATTACTTGTGGCGGATGGTCCGCCGCGGGGGGTATGGCGCAGGTTTTAGCCAGCGACTCGGCTTCCTCCCTGCCCTCCCGGCCCACCCCAAGCGCGTTTGGATACAGGCGGTCTCGGTCGGTGAAATCGAGGCCATCGGCCCTCTGCTCAAGGAACTCAAGGCGTCTGGCCAAGTCGACTTAGTGCTGACCACGACGACTAGCACCGGCTACCGCTTAGCCCGCGAGCGTTATGCCGAGGTCTGCTCCTTCATCGGCATCTTCCCTTTAGATTTCTGGCCCTGTAGTGCCTTGGCCTATCGCCGCCTCCAACCCAGCGCCATCGTCCTAACGGAAGGCGAGCTGTGGCCCGAACACTTGGGGCAAGCCCGGACGCGGAAATTACCGACGCTCCTCATCAACGCTCGGCTCTCCGATCGTTCGTTCGCGCGGCATGAGCGGTTCAAGGGAGCGAGTCGTGGGTTGCTCGCTGGTTTCACTTGGATTGGTGCCGGCAGTGAAGAGGATGCCCGCCGCTTAATGTCACTCGGTGCGGAACCCGCTAATATCGACGTGACCGGGAACTTGAAATTCGATGTAGCGTCCGATGGACCACTCTCTCTAGGCGAACGGCTCGTGCTGCGTCAGTTGTTAGGCTTCGACGGCTTGGAACTTAGCCTCGTGCTGCTGGGTTCGTCCACCTGGGAAGGCGAAGAGGCACTCCTGCTCGATGCAGTGAAGGCACTGCGCAGCGAAGGTATCGATGCACGCCTACTGCTCGCCCCGCGGCACGCGGAACGCCGCGAAGCGCTCGTCCGTTTGCTCGCCGCTAGTGGACTCTCCTTCCATCAACGCTCGACGCAAGGCACCACCGCCCCCGTCGGCACCGTGGTGCACTTCGCTGACACGACGGGCGAACTCCGCCAGCTAACGCGGGCCGCCGACCTTGCCTTCACCGGTAAGAGCCTCGCCCCACACGACGGCGGCCAGACGCCCGTTGAATGCGCAGCCGCAGGGGTCCCTGTGGTCTACGGACCGCACATGACGAACTTTAAAGCCATCTGCCAAGGACTCGAAGGGGTCGGCGCTGCCCGTAAGGCCGCTGATGCCGCCGACACCCTGACCACCCTGCTCGCTTTAGCCCGCGACGCCGCGACCCGTACCCGCATGGGTCAAGCCGGCCAAGAATGGCACGCGTCCAATCGCGGGGCCTCGCACCGGACCGCTCAAGCCATCTTGGCTCAACTGCGGTAGGCGTCGCGCAGCTTAATGGCCTCGTCGCGCAAAGCACCGCCGAGGATAATCTGCCGCGCCAAGGCCGCCCCCGCCGCGGGATCCTTGGCGACGTTGGCGACCCACAGCGCCGTCCCCGCACTGAGGCACAGGGTGTCCAACAGGCCATCGGAAACCCCGCCGACTAAGAGGTCGGAGAACATTACCAAGTTCTCTTCCGGGCTGCCGCCCCTCAGGTCGGCGATCGTACATTGCGTGAACCCAAAATCACCGGGCAACCACGTCGCGTCAATGTGGGCCAACTCCCCGCAACCACGCACGCGCACTGGACCAGCCGTCGTGACTTCATCCATACCACCGCCCGCGGCGGTGTGCGTGACGAGGCCACGCTTGACGCCCAGCTCATGCAAGGCAGCGGCCAAAGGCTCTACCCAGCGGACGTCATAGACGCCGACTAACATATACGCTGGTTGGGCGGGATTGATGAGCGGACCCAGGACATTGAAAATCGTCTTGGTCCCGCTTTCGGCGATCTTCTTACGGACGCCCAAGATGGCCTTGAAGGCCGGA
>CAIYAN010000020.1 GCA_903924185.1 uncultured Opitutia bacterium
CGCAGCTAGTGGTTCTACCAGTCCGTTTACTCCAAGCCTTTGTGTTTGAAGATCCCAGCGCCCAAATGCTGAGTTTCTTCGAAAAATTCAACAACCCGGCACTCGAACCATTACTCAAAGGTTTACGTCAAAACGTCGCCAGCGCCGATTTGCCCATCACGCAGTTCATAAAAGTTGGTTCGGTGTTCGGCAGCATCGCTATCGGCCCGCTGATGGTGGCTTTATTTGGTGTGATCATCTGGGTGGGGTTATGGATCATGCGCCAGAAAGTCGATTGCGGTCGCGCCATCGCTGCCATGCTGATGGCGTCCTCTATCGCCTCTATTATTGTCATGCCCTTCGGCCTGCTCGGGTTTAATGTCATCCTCTTGTTTGGTCTCGGCTGCCTGCTCGGCATTCCTTACCTTATCTTTTACCATCGTCTGCATGGGGCGGCCATTCAGCGGAGTGCTTGGGTCTCGTTCGGTGCACACCTCCTGGTCAGCCTGATCCTCTTCTGTTGTGGTTTTGCCTGTATGGTAGCTGCGCTCTCGGCGCGGTAAAGGGGTTTTAGCACGCTGAGCGACTTCCTGGTGCAGTGGTAACGGCTGAGGGAGGTTTCACGACCTTCCATAGGCTTGCCGTATCCCCGTCGCCCGTCTAAGCGTGGGTTATGCAAATCCACGTTGCCCGCCCGCCCAATCAGCTCGGAGTCTTTAGCCAAGAGGAAGTCGCCGCCGGCCTGCAGTCGGGCCGCTTCCTGCCGACCGACCAAGCTTGGCGCGACGGGATGTCCGCTTGGACACCGTTAAGCCAGTGGGCAGAGTTCGCCGGTCACGGTGTGCCCGCCGTTCCTGCATCGTCCGTCTCTCAGGGCTCACCTGCTGACGCCCTAGCTCCAGCCGGTCCCACGCAGCTGCCTTGGGAGCAGGGTCGTTCGTTGGCGTCTGCATGGCAGTCGGTGGTGGCGATGGTGACGCGTCCGGCCGAGGTCCTCGGGAACGCACGTTTAGAAATTGGCCCCACGCTCACGTTGGGCTGGTTAATTTTGTTGGTGAGTTCGGTCACCGCGGTCATCGGCGGCGTCGTCTATGCAGATCAACTGGCTGCGGTGATGGTCAAGGCGGGCTCTGACATTCTCAAATCTGCCAACCAGCTTCCTGAGCCGGCCGGGGAGCTCATGCGCACTCTGGGCAACTACTTCGCCAAGACCGAGCCGAAGAACTTCGGCTTAGTTCTTTTGCAGGCGGTGATGATGGTGATGTTCACGCCTTTCATCCATTTTTTCTATGGCTTGCTGCAATGGTTTGCTTTGCGCCTCTTAGGCCTCTTCGGCGTCAAGGCATGTAAGGGACTTCCGTTAGGCCGTACGGTTATCGCCACAATGCTGGGCGCCTGCTTAGGTTCGCTGGTCTTTATACTGACGCCGCTGCTGCCACCGGGCTTACTCCAGAATGCAGTCCTATACCTCTGTTTCATCCCCCTCATGATCGTCCACTTCCGCGTTGTCGGTGCCGCCCTGAAGGTCAACCCTTGGGTCGTCTTCGGATCCGCCGCACTGAGCTATCTCCTCTTCGTCTGCTGCTGTGGTTGCGGCCTAGCGGCGATGGTGGGTGCGATGATGGCGGGCTGATGCTAAGGCGTGGACGGAGGCTTGCCGTATCCCCGTCGCCCGTCTAAGCGTGGATTATGCAAATCCACGTTGCCCGCCCGCCCAATCAGCTCGGAGTCTTTAGCCAGGAGGAAGTCGCCGCTGGGCTACAGGCCGGTCGCTTCCTGCCGACCGACCAAGGTTGGCGTGAAGGGATGTCCGCCTGGACGCCGCTGAGCCAATGGCCCGAGTTCGCCGGTCTGGGCATTCCATCGGCACCGTCCGAGTTCGCACAGGCTGCGACCGCTCAACCGATGCCCGCCTGGGAGCGCGGTTCCTCGATTGAGAATTATTTCGGTACCATCAAAGACGTGGCCCTCAATCCGGTGCAGACCTTTGATAATCTCCCCGCCGAGGGCGGTCTCGGTCGTCCGTTACTCTATAACTATCTAACGACTTTCCCTGCACTACTTCTGCTCGCTGCGCTCTACGCCTTGATCTTAGCAGTGATGGGTGATGGAGTTATGCAAGGCATCCGCGACGGTTCGACCGTGCCCAGTTTCCTTAAAGACCTCTCCCTTGGAGGCTTGATGGGGTTGTTGTTTGGTTTTGTGTTCTGCGTCGCCCTCTTCGCCCCGCTGGCACTGTTTGTGAGCAGTGCTTTCACGTACTTCTTGCTCTTGCCGTGGAGTCCGCGTGGGGGTTATGCCGGGAGTTTCCGGGCTAATGCCTACGTCAGCGGGGCGTTCTTTCCGCTGACCTGCATCCCTTGCCTGAACTACGTGGCGGCCCCCTGGCAGATGGTTGTTAACGTCATCGCCTTATCCCGCGTCCATCAGATCGCTTGGTGGAAGGTGCTGATTTCGGTCGTGGTCATCCCTTGTTGCCTGTGTTGCGGTGTTTACGCCGCCGTCCTCCTCCCCGTCCTAACAAGGTTGCGTTGAGGTATAGGCTTTCCATCTAGCCATGCAAATCCACGTCGCGCGCCCTCCGACCCAGCTCGGAGTCTTTAGCCAGGAGGAAGTCGCCGCTGGCCTGCAGTCGGGGCGCTTCCTGCCGACCGACCAAGGTTGGCGTGAAGGGATGTCCGCCTGGACGCCGCTGAGCCAATGGCCCGAGTTCGCCGGTCTGGGCATTCCATCGGCACCGTCCGAGTTCGCACCGGCTGCGTCCGCTCAACCGATGCCCGCCTGGGAGCGCGGTTCCTCAATTGGAAATTACTTCGGTACCATCAAAGACGTGGCCCTTAATCCTGTGCAGACGTTTGATAGTCTGCCCGCCGCGGGAGGTTGTGGCCGTGCTTTGTCCTTCAACTACCTCGCCATCGGTCCGGTCGTCATGCTCGGCGTGCTTATCTTCGGTTTGCTCCTCGCCGTGGCGGGCGACGAGATCTTGGCGGATATGCGCGCCGACCAGAACCTCAACGCATGGACCCGCAACCTGTCGACGGGAGCCTATTTCGCTTTGGTCGCGGCGATCAGCGTCGGTTTCGCCCTCTTCGCCCCGCTCCTGAATTTCGTGGTCAGCGCCGCGACCCATGTACTCTTGCTTCCGTGGGGGCCAAAGGGCGGTTATGCGGGTTGTTTTCGCGCGAATAGTTACGTCTCCGGCAGCTTCTTCTTGGCCGGTTTAATCCCCTTCGTCGGTTGCATCGTCCTCCCGTGGCAGGTCGTCGTTAACGTCATCGCGCTGTCTCGCGTACATCAGCTGGCTTGGTGGAAGGTCGCTATCTCCGTCGTGCTGATCCCCTTCATCGTCTGCTGCGGAGGTCTCTTTGTGCTGGTCTTCGATTCCATGACGGGGGGAGGCGGCCCTTAAGTGAGAATTGGCATCGTCCGTCGGCCCGCCTTCCCCGGTGAACTCAACCACGAGTTCATCTGGCCGTCGGTATTCCTCGGCGGGGCGCTGTTCGCTTGGGGCTGGTTCCAGACGGGCTGGTCGCTGCCACCGTGTATTTTCTACGAATACACCGGGCTGCCTTGCCTCGGCTGCGGCGGCACGCGTTGCGCCCGCCAGTTGGTGCACCTAAACTTTTTAGAAGCGCTCAAGTTCCACCCGGGATTCTTCATCGTTGTGCTGAGCGGTGTCCTCTGGACGGCCTATGCCGCCGTTTTCTGGCTGCGGCGTGACACGTTGCGTCTGCGGTTGTCGGTCGATGACCGAGGTGAAAAGGTCCTGCGCTGGACGTTCATCGGTGTGCTGCTTGTCCACTGGGCTTGGCAGTGCTACTACCTGACCCGCTAACATGCGTCGGCTGCTGAAGCTCCTGGGTTGGTTGACGGTCGGTGTCTGCGCATGTCTCGTGGCCCTGCTGGTCGTCTATGGCTTGTCCGATCGCCCAGGGAAAATCGCTATCGAGCACCACGTCCTGAACGTCATCGATGGCGTCCGTGAAGATGGGATGACCCCCGACAAAGTCGTCGGGACGCTCGATCAGTTCGCCGACCAGACCGAGGTGGTGAAGGGTGATATCGTCCCTGCGCCCGCGCCGGATAAGGAAGCCACGGCGCCGTACGGCGAACCAGCCGATCAGCGCGGCCTGAAGCACTTCGTGAA
>CAIYAN010000021.1 GCA_903924185.1 uncultured Opitutia bacterium
CAGCTGGCGGAGAGGGAGGGATTCGAACCCTCGGATTTTTGCTATATCAATAGTGGCATCAATAGTGTCTGTATTGAATCAATACACACAGTAATCATCAGTGATTTGTTAGAGAATTTGTTAGAGTTCCTCTTGCGAGGAAACGCACGCACGGCATTCTGAATCAAAGAGTAGTTTAGTCATGCACATGTATCGTCAGCTTAAGCGTTCCAAAGTTTGGTACGCGCGCTTCCGCGCTTCGGATGGAAAATGGGTTTCTCGTAGCACCGGGATGATCGCAAAAGACAAGGCCACGCAGGTCGCGGTTCAGTTCGAACGCGATGCTCGTCTCGCCGTGGTCGATGGCGAACTCGCTGCGGCTGCGGTCACCAGGAACGCTGCCGACATGCACAAGCGCGTCACCGGCAAGGAACTCGAGTTCGTCTCGACGCGTACCTATATGCAGCAGTTCCTGGAGGCCAAGGGCACGAAGAGCACCGAGGCAACGGTCAGGTCATACGATAAGACCGTTAGGTATTTCTTGGCCCACCTCGGACCTAAGGCCGACAGCAGCATCCAGAAGGTGAAGCCAAAGGACGTACAGACCTACATCGCCAAGCGGATGGGGGAGGGCAGTCGCCCGGGTACGGTCAAACTCGACATCCGGGTTCTTTTTGCGGTTTTCAACCGAGCCATGCGTGAGGGGGTCTGTACGCTCAACCCGGTGGCGACGGTGGACATCCCGCTGGCCCAGTCAGAGATCAAGAAGCCGTTCACCTTGGACGAGGTGGAGGCGATCTTGAAGGCCTGTCCCAGTGCGGAATGGAAGTCGCTCTGCCTTCTGGCCTTCTACACCGGTGCCCGGATGGGGGATATCTGCAACCTGACCTGGGAGAATATCGACCTAGAGGCCTCCGACCCCTTCATAGCCTATACCCAGCGTAAGCTCCGTAAGACCGAGCATAGCTTTGTGAAGTTGCCCCTTCATCCGGATCTGAGGACCTGGCTTCTTGGCTATCGTGGGACGGCTGCCGGCAATCCTAAGGCGCCTGTCCTGCCCTCTATGAGCAAGGCTCTTCCCGGAGGTCGCTGCGGCCTTAGCCAGGCATTTATCGGCATCATGACTAAGGCTGGAGTAGACCCCTGCTATACCAAGCGCGGCAAGAACAAGGTGCCAGGGAAGAGCTTCCATAGTTTTAGGCATACCATGGTCACCAACCTGGAGAGCCGGCAGATCGCCGAGAACGTACGCATGCGCATGGTCGGCCATGCCAACGCCAACGTCCATCGGATCTATTCCCATGACGATTGGAGCGCTATAACCTCTGCTATAAACGGTCTTCCAAGTCTCAGTGCCTAATTGCGAAGGACGTCCGCCATTTTGTCCCGCTTTGTGAACCTTTCAATCGAACGTCGCTGGACCAAAAAACCGTGACGACCCCAGGGGTGTTCTTGGTTATTTTGGTGTTGTTGTAAACACCCCCCGAAAGTTACACTCCGCTTGACCTGACCCCCTGAAGTTGGACAGTTGATAACTGGAGTCTCCTGGGGCATCATCAAAGCCATGAGAACGAGTCGATTCAGCGAGGAGCAGGTGCTCCAGATCCTGCAGGAGGCGCGGGCCGGCACGGCCGTGAAGGTCCTCTGCGCGAAGCACAACATCAGCCCGGCGACCTTCCATGCGTGGAAGCGCAAGTTCGGGGGGATGGCGGTGGACGAGGTGCGGCGCCTGCGGGCGCTGGCCGAGGAGAACGCGCGGCTCAAGCGGCTGGTGGCCGACAAGGAGCTGCAGATCCAGATCCTCAAGGAGGTGAACGCAAAAAAATGGTGAGCCCGTCGGTCAGGCGGCGGGCGGCCCTCGCCAGCGTGCACGAGTCCGGGCATCCGGCCGCGGCGGTCTGCCGCGCGCTGGGGGTGCCGCGCTCGGCGTTCTACCGTCTGCCCCGCCGGAGCCGGCCGAGCCAGGAACTGGAACAGCGGGTGGTGGAGCTCAGCGAGCGGCATCCGCGCTACGGCTACCGGCGGATCACGGCGCTGCTGCGCCGCGCGGGGGCGTGCGTGAACCCGAAGCGGGTGCAGCGCATCCGGGCCGAGGGCGGCCTGAAGGTCCGCAAGCGCCAGCGCAAGGCCCGCCGGCTGGGCCTGTCGACGTCGGAGCGCCAGAGGGTCACGCACCCCGACCATGTCTGGAGCTGCGACTTCGTGCACGACCAGACCGGCTCTGGGGCCGGCTTCCGGGTCTTCACGATGGTGGACGAGCACACCCGCGAGTGCCTCGCCCTGCACGCGGCCTGGAGCCTGGGCTCCAAGGACGTGATCGCCGTCATCGCCGAGGTCGTGGCCCGGCGCGGGGCGCCGGGGCACCTGCGCTGCGACAACGGCCCCGAGTTCATCTCCTACGCCATCCGGGATTGGCTGGAGACGCAGGCGGTCGGCACGCTCTACATCCGCCCCGGCTCCCCGTGGGAGAACCCCTACATCGAGAGTTTCCACGACAAGCTCCGCGATGAGTTCCTCAACCGCGAGCTCTTCGACACCCTCCGTGGCGCCCAGGTCGCCCTCGCCGGCTTCCGCCGCGAGTACAACACGCTCCGCCCGCACAGCGCCCTGCGCTACCTCACCCCGGCCGAGTTCGCAGCCAAGCGCAGGGCCGAGCTCCGCTCGGCCCACGTCCCCGCTTCGCCCAGTCTTGCCAACCCCAACCAAAACAACCAACAACCCAACCAAGCCCCCAAGGCTCTAGTTTAGAACCGTCCAAGTTTTGGGGTCAGGTCACGCTGGACCAACAAACCGTGACTACCCCAATCCCACCAGAGCCGTTACTTCCTCAATCTCAGCGCGACCAGTCCGCAAGGTCAAGAACCCTTGATTCACCATGAATTTACCTGCTAAAGCATGGCTTTCGCCATTTGAGATAAAGCATTATTGACCAGTGCAGGAGAAGTCCGAGCGAGTAAGTGAAGAATCCGAGCTCTAGTCCGCGCATTAACTCGATGCATCTCCGCCATGCCGCATCTTCTCTGGTCAGTATGTTGGTATACTCTGCCGAAATGAACCAAAGAGTTCCGTTTTGTGTAATCATTAGAAGTGAGGTCCAGCAAATCCAGTCGACTGTTTTAAGTCGTCGGAACAAGACGCTTAGCACTAAGACACATGTGGCAATCAATGAGAGTTGCGACTCGGGTTCGACTATGCCGGTGTGTGAAAGCAGTTGAAATGTAAAAAGCCTACCGGCATCATTAATGGTGCTATAATAGAATAGATTGTGCCGAGATGAGCCAGCAAGCTCAATTAATTCGCCGACGATAGTGAAATAAATAAGCATAAGCGGAATCCATCCGCGGAGATACCATGGGGATTCTTTTTCTGGGGAATCAACAGCTAGACATCGTCCCTTGATGTAGGAAGCCATGCTCATGATCGCGCAGGCAACTGCTAACCCGAGCGATAATAGGCCACCTGAAAAGAGGAGACGGTTTGCCCCGTAATAGCTGGTCGATATAACTCCGAAACAGAGCATCGGCCCAAATGGTAGTAGCCATGTGCAATGGCGCGGCATTTGTTTGCGAAACCACAGAAGTGCAACGTAGCATGGTATAAATGATAGGACTGGGATTAATATGGGCACCATATTTGCCGTCCAACGACTTAGCACGGCGAAGTACGAAGCAGCAGCAAGGGGGATGGCGGGTGCGAAGCGTTTAGTTTGCTGTATCGCTGCGGAGGGCGTATTTATTATCGATCCCATCCGTCCGGTTGATTTGAGGTTTTTGGGTAAAGCTTCTCTCCTCCAGACTCCCATGGGTCGATCACGAGGATGTTGTTATTCAATGTTTCTGTCATGTCATGTGGGCCGTAAACTGCAACCCAGTGGTGCTGGAAAATCATTCCGTACAAATCCCATCGGCTGTATCCACCTCGCCCGACCGCCTTGGCGCTGAAGCATGCCTGTTTATCTATGACAAATTTTCTCATGGCTTGTCTGAAGGCCTTGATCATCAATTCCTGCCAGCCTACGCACTTTAGCCCGAAGCCTCTGGATGCGTGGGATGCAAGACATCCTGCATCAACGAAGTCGCCGTAGCCATGGAACTTTGAGAAATAACTAACGCATAAGTTTCCTGACCATCCGCTACTGGGGGAGGAACTGCCATTTTTTTTCTCGAATTCACCGACGTCCTTCACCGCAGAACCAATAGCTGCTGCGATTGCTTTTGCTTGTTCGATGCATTTGTCCCTGGAGCAGCATTGGGTTTCTCCGTTTATAACTTTAAGCGAACAGGGGCTTGTTGCGTCGGGGCAATTATCTATTAAATCTTTCTCGATTTTACTAATAGACTCGTTGAGGTTCTTGGTCCATTCGTCCCAGGTGGAAAGGCCAAAAGGATCAGAGCGGCTGTTGGGCGTGTTGTCGGCAAAGGTATTCACGTTCAATCCACCATTCAGCCCAATCAGGTCGCGACTAATCCAGCGCCCAAGGCCCGGCGAGTGCCACCTATGGCCCATCTGATAGAGCCCTGTGACTTCATCCCGAACTTGCCCCTGGAAGCCGACGTCCACTCCGGTGGGGCTCTCCGTGACTGGGCTGCCGTCTGGCGCCATGCAGGTCATCTCGCCGAAGGCGTCGTAGCTGCGGCGTTCCAGTACGTTGCCGTCCTCGTCTAGGATAGCCGTCACGCTTCCCATGGCGTCTGAGGCCACGTAGTAGTCTGTTATGGGCATTGGGGTCTGCAAATATTCTATGTAAAGGCCACCCCTGTCAACGCTCCTGGTTCACTAATGTATTATTGTAAAGGCACAGCATCGGGGTATCCACAATCCTATGCGCCCCAAACTGCAGACGGTTTCCAGGCAATTAGGTCAGCGAAGCCCGATGTCCTTTTGCGGGACGGTCAGGAAAGGTTCACGAAGGGAAAAAGCTCACATCGTAGTGGCGATCTGCAGTCACGGGGGAGGTCGCGAGCGGCGTGAGGCGGTTCGGCGGACCTGGCTCTCGCGTCCAGCGAAGGGTGTCAGCCATTTCTTCTTCGTCGGCCGTGGCGCAGACGTGACCGGCGAGAATGACGTCGTGGTGCTGGATGTAGATGATGGGTATGGTTGCTTGCCGCTCAAGGTGCGGGAGGCATTTTCCTATGCCTTGCGACACTATGACGCCGATTGGCTCTTCAAGTGCGACGATGACACGTATGTCGTGTTGGATAGGCTGTCGTCCATCCCAAGCTCTAGGTACGACCTGATCGGGGATGAAAGCGTCGACACGAGAGGTGCGCCAAGCGGAGGAGCCGGGTACTTCGTCTCCACGGCGCTTGCGGCCAGGATTTGCTCTGACAGGACGTTGCCAGCCATCGGAGCGGAGGACTTGGTGATTGGCCGGGCTGCCGCAGCAAAGGGTGCCCGCCTCGCCTCCTCGACATTGCTTTGCAAGGGTAGGGCGCGGCTTCCCTCCTCGGTGAACGCTCAGGTGAGTTGCCATTGGTGCAACCCGCTCGCCCTCGGCGTCGTGCATGATCTGATGATGCATGGGGAAGGGAGTGTGATCCGTGCCGTCCACCGCGTCTGGAGGGACGACGTGTTCCTCCTGAAATCTGGGTACTTCGCGCGTAAGAACGGAGGCGCCATGGGACGCTGGATCGAGGTTTCGCCCGGCCTGCTCCAGATGGACTGGTTCGATTGGGACAGGGAATTCTTCATCCGATCAGGTGAAGCCTACGTCGGACCCGTGGATCAGGGGGCAAACAAGACGCAGCCAGCAGCCTCAAGGCCAGTTAAAATCCCGCACCTTCCAAGCCATTATCGCCATACCTTGGTTATTTCATTGGCCAACTCTGGGAGGAAGGCGCGCGCCTTGGCTCGGGCCGAGGAATTCAGCCATGAGGTGGTCTGGTCCCCCGGGGTCCTTGCCGACCCGACAAAAATAACCTGGCATGATATCAATGGGATGGAGGCGTACTTTTCGGATAACTACTTCCGTAGCAGGTACATTCCGGCTGCCATAGGGTGCCGATTGGCTGGATTGGCCGCCTTTGAGAAGGGGGTCGAGCTCGCTGAGGCCGTCCCAGGTGGCGTACGCGGCTTCATCGTCTGCGAAGATGACTTCATGCTTAAGGACCCAGAACTGTTCCTTCGGTGCTTCAAGGATTTACCGGAGGATGCCGACGCGCTCTGGCTCGATACCTCTTCCCTGAGAGCGCCGACTTACGACCTCCCTGGGACTTGCCTGAGGCGCATCATGGGAGCAAGGGTTTGTACTGCTTTCTGGCTTTCTGTGACGCACGCCAAGGAGATCATACCCAAGCTGAGACGAAGCAACTGCGAGTGGGATCTCTTCATGGAGAAGCAGATGCCCGGCGCACGCTATTATGGTCCCAGGACTCCGGTATTCAGGCAGTCTGGAGAGCTGTCTGAGCTCAATTGGCCTTTGCGATTAGATGCCTAATGAAAGTGTGGGCAGGTTTGGATGGATTCTGTCCCTGTTAGACCAACATGCCCAAGGCTTCCCTCGGCACGTTGGTTGAGGGACTGCAATTTGCTGCCGGCTTCGAGACGCCGAAGAGTTTGTCGACTTACCCGTCGACCGCCGAGCGCATATGCCAATTCAGTTCGTCTCCTGACCATAACTTTTAGCCGTCCCGTGAAATGCATGACGCTACATCAAGAACGGAATTATCTCATTTCCGTGTTTATGGGGTGGGGTTGTCGACGCACCCCCAGAGCTTGATTTAGTTCGAGCAAAATGTGCGATGATGATAGTCACTCTATCCGCATTTCAAAGAAGTAGTTTGGAATGAGCTTTCTGTATCCCCAAAGATGATCCCTGTCCTCCCTCAAGGCGTGCCATGCCATATTCAAGACTTCTATCAAGCTGGAAAAGTACCCACGGCATGTTTCTTGGTTTAAAGCAGTCGTGTGTGAACCTAGAATCTTTATTAGAGAAGCGTTTGCTGTCAGGACCTTGTACAGCATGTCTTTGCATAGATTAATTTGCGGCAGGGTGGCTGGACTGGCTCTAGCGTAGAGGCCGGGAAGCAGCCTAAAACCATCGTGAAACTTGGGGATTGTTTGGGAATGAGTGTCCCATGATACCGGCTTACCTGGTTTAACTTTATTATGAAACTCAACAAATTTGTGCCAAGCCATGTTGAAATGGCAAAGTACATGCCCAAATCCAATCGAAAGCGCGTAGTCATCGACTACCTGTTCATCCGTCATGTGAATCAACAGATCACGTAAATGACAATGCGCCTGGTCTAGCTCAAATGCGGCAGATTCGATGTTCATCGGAACCAAGTCGATCGGAACCAAGTCGTTGGGTCATGCAAACATTTGCACATTTGATACATGAACTCCTCAAGTATTTCGACGCATTTTGCGGTGTTGGACCGTTGCGAGAGCTGTTTTTTGATCTGATCCCTCCATTCTCTTTTTACATTTTCTATGCCTCGCATCCTCTCTACTACCTTTGGGTCATATTTTGGGTATGAACTAGGGTTGGCCACATATCGTTCATGCTCGGTAACTAACCTGTCTAATGTATCAAGCGATTTCTGCGCCTGCCTTAATGCATCCTTCGCTCGCTCGCACGGATCCTTTCCTTTGGATTTGTTTTTGAAATTGTTCACCATGTTTTTTATTGTGGCCTCAGATACAGCTGCAAGTGCTGCAGCTAACGAAATATTAGCGATCGAGCTTATTTCCTTTGCAGTCATTCCGGCTTCAGCCAACTGAGGTGCACTTAGGGTCGCGGAATCCAAAAGGCCCATTGAGTCAGCCCTAATTTGTGGTGCGTTTTGGACGAACGCCGTTAGGTTGCCCCCGCCCTCTAGGCCGATCGGGTCTCGGCTAAGCCACCGTCCTAGGATGGGACTATGCCATCTAAATCCCATCTGATATAGTCCGCTGACTGCGTCCCTTATCTGCCCCTGGAAACCTACATCCACGCTAGTGGGGCTTTCCGCGACAGGGGTGCCGTCCGGCGTCATGCAGGTCATCTCGCCGAAGGCATCGTAGCTTCGGCGCTCTAGGACGTTACCTTCGTCGTCCAGGATAGCCGTGACGCTACCCATGGCGTCGGTCGCGACGTAATAGTCGGTGATAGTCATATGCGTCAGGAGAATTTCCGGATGAAGATGACCTCTCCGATGCCTATGGTGCCTCGGATATACTCGAATTTGGGCAAGGACATGTCCGCTGGCCTCTTTACGACTAGTTGCCACGTGTCGCTCCAGAAGAACAGTGTGTCAGAGGTCCGGAGTCGTCGGAATAAACCGTCGTATTCGTAGGTGTGGGTGATTCCGCCGGCGACCTGGTTCTGTACCATCCGGTTCCACGCGTCCCAGATGGCCGTGGTCGGCGTTTCGGGCGTAGAGTAGGAGAGCGGGAATCTGGTCATGTTACCCACCGCATCATGGGCTACCTTGGCGACCAAGCCGTCGATCTTGACCAAGGTGTTCGCAGCATCATGGGCGCGTGTCTGGGCGACCGTGACGGCCCCAGCTTCTTCCCTGATGTATTGTAGCCAATTCCCGGCCGGATCGTAGTCGAACTGTTCGGTTTCTGACGGGATGCCTGCGATGCCCGAGCCTGACACGTTCAGCGTGCCTTTCTCGCGGCTGGTCACCTGTTGCAGGAGGTCGTGCCCGTAGGCCTCGTCCTGGCCGGTTGGGCCTGCCGCGTTCTTACGGAAGCGCCTGAAGGACGACGGGGTGTAACCATACTGGAACAGGTCGATGCCCGTGCCTCCGACATTCCACGGCATGGATTCAACTCGGCCAAAGCGATCAAGACCACCGACCGTATCCCCTGCGTCTCCGGTGAAGCCGGCCATGTCCATGGTCAGGTCGGGTTTAGGCATGCTCCTGGTCACGATCGTATTGGCGCCGAGGTAGGTGTATGCTGCGGCTGTCAGGGCTTCGTCCGGCAGGGTCACGGCCGAGACGCGACCGAGCATGTCGTCGGGTGAACTATCGAACCCGTACGAATAAGCGATGTTGGTGCCGGCGGGGAGAGTCATCGACGTCCTGCGGAGGGTTCCGGTCGCACCGTCTGCGTACCCATATTGAACGCGAGGACTGAAAGTCGTGCTGGCACCTCCGGATTGCTGGATGTCCGTGGTCATTCGACCGTAACCATCGTAGTCGAATGCCGACTGGTTCGCGACGGTACCATATTGATCGAGGCTGGTGACCATGTGCACGCGGCCAAGTTTGTCATAGGACGTGGCGATGGTCCGGACGGCACCGTCGATCGAGGGGGCAAGTGTCGTGACGTTATCCGCAATGAGCCTGCTGAGCGCGTCGTAGGCATAGACGTGGGTGGTTCCGGCTTGGTCGACCATGCTCTTGGCCTGCCCTTGGATGTTGTACGTGTACAGGATGTTCCCGGGTAAGGCGGGCGCGGAGGGGTCGAGCGCCTGCGCACTGTCCGGCATGACGTGCTCGCGCAACAGGAGGGTGGAGGCGACTCCGCTATCCGTGAGCGTCGTGCCGTAGTTCCAGCGGTAGACCTGGTCGCCAGTGACCGAATTCTTGAGGATGAACAGGCTTAGGTTGCCGTCCAGATTGTAGGCCATCTCCGTGGTCCTGTCGGAGCCTCCCGATGGAGCCGCTCCAGTCCAGGCTTCGATCCGTTTGATGGGACGGGAAACCGCATCAAACTCGATACGCGTGATGATGCCGGAGGGGTCGGTCGATACAACCACGTCCCCGGAGGGATTCCGCAGGTATGAGGTTACCAAGATGGTATCTGAGCGGGTGGGGATGGATGCCGGCAGGGCAAGGTCCTCCCCTCCGTTCGTCCCGTAGTCGGCTACTGCCAGCGGCCGGCCTAGCGGATCGGCCCAGATGCCGACCACGGATGCTCTGGCATGGGTTTCCACTCCTGTTGGCCAGCCTAGAGGTCCGCTTCCGCTGACGTTCGGCAGGCGTTTGAACGAGGTCTCTCTGCGTGGGGTGCCATCGTCGCGATAGGCTCTCAGCGTCTGTTCGGCCACATAGTCGCCGGTAGCTGACCCCGCCGGTCCTGAAAGCACGCCGTCAACCGGGTATCCGAAGTAGCTGGCCACTGTCCATCCCAGGCTGTTGAACTCCGTGCGTGTCCAAGACTTCTGGCCCAAGGCCCTGGTTTTGATCTGACGACCTAGGCCATCGTACCAGATGTCTCCGGTGACAGGGTTGCTCGTGTATCCTCCCGATACGTTCCAGAGCGTCGTCCTGTAGAGGCGACCTTGGTCGTCATAGGCGGAATCGATTCGGGAAAGGAGCGCGCCTGTTGCGCCGTCGGTCCTGTCTTTGCGTGTCGCCCGGTTGAGGTTATCGTAGGTCACGCTCTCGGCGTAGGATTCACCTGCCAAGGTCTGCATGACCCTGCCGCGCCAGTCACGGACGTAGTCCACGACCCGAGCTGCGCTTCCCGAGTCGACAGGGCGGGATTCCGAAACCACTTGGCCGTTCCCGTCGTACCCGTATTCCAGCGTCGTCACGAGGTTATCGGACGTCCCGTCGGCGAGACCGGTGCCTGTTTCCTCGAGTAGCGTGAGGCCGCGGTAATCGAATGTCTTGCGGAGAATCGTGCCTCCGCCGGTCCTGGACCAGACCTGGCGCCCCATGGAGTCATAGCCGGAATCCTGCTGGGTGAAGTCGGGGCCGTTCAGCCCATCTCCGGACGCGGGTACGTGATGATAGACGCGCGTCGCCACCACCCGGTCGTGGCGGTCGATGAAATAGTCCGAACGTTTGAGCCAGCGGTCCTGCGGGATGGGCAGGGGACCGTAGGACGTGCCGGGCTCGGGTAGTTTGGCAGTGATGGTCCTTAACGCCATGCCGGCCGCGTTCGTGGTCGTTGAAACCACGTTCGAAAGCGGCGTGAAGATGGCCGAGGCGCCTTCGCCTTCGAGGTAGCCATTCCATACCCGCTCTTCGCGGATGGCGACCAGCCGTTCGGTCATGGTCGCTTGACGAACCAAGCGCTCCGTGCCTGACACGATGGCGGCGGAAAGCGGCATGAGTTGCAGCACAGGCCTGCCCAGGAGGTCGTTGGCAATGTCCGTGACGAGGTTCCTGCCGTTGCCCTCAAGCGTCGCCCATCCAGAGGGGGCGCCGCTCACGATGGAGGTGTCCACGTCCTGGATCTGTCGGACCAAGGCTCCGGTTACCGTGTCGTATTCCGATAGGGAAATCACGCCGAGGGCGTCCTTGGCCCAGGTCGGGCGTCCCTGGTCGTCGAAGGCTTGCTGGCTGGAATAGGCCACGCCATCGCCGTTCTGGATGCTCGGCACCGCGGGCAGCGTCGTCGTGATCATGCTGGGCTGGAGCGTATCGGAGAAGAAGTCGTAGCTGGTCGTCGTGGTGACGCCTGTGCCGCCGGCCACGGGGTATTCGGTCTTCGTCGAGGGCAGCGTAACCGATCCGGCGGAAGTCGTCCGCACCACGTAGTCCGTCTCGCGGATAAGGGTCCGGGTGCCATTCGAGTTGGAAGTGCCCCGGCGGAGGTACTCTCCCTTGGGGTGCCCGGCCTTTTCCCCGTCGGCGGCGCCGTACCAGGTGTGCTCGGTGATCAGACCTTCGTCTTCCTTGAGCGTGAAGGGCAGGGGAGTGGATTCGGAGACGGAAGCCACCGCCATGGGCGAGGCCGAGAAGAGCACATGGTATTGCGAGTCCAGGGTCGTCGCCGTCATGCTCTGCTGGTCGCCGGAAGCGGATACCGCGACGTTGAGGAGTACCTGACGTCCGATGTTGGCATAGACGATGTTCATCGTGCCGTCAGGGTTGGTGACCGTGGTCTTCGTCGCCCAGCTGTTGGGCCCTTCGGCGAACGAGCTGGTTTCGTAGGCGAAGACATACGTGCCTTGAGCCCCCATGACCTTCTCGGAAGTCACGCGCCTCTGGGAATCGTAGGTGAATACGTTCTCGGCGTAGGCTTCGGTTTCTTCGATGGTCGCCGTCAAGGGGTCAAGGCCGTCGGCCACCATGCGGTCCCATCCCGTGGGGGAAAGCACCGTCCGGAGCGCGTGCGGGAATCCGCCCGTCTCGTAGTTCTTGTGGTAGCGGTAGGCCGTGCGGCGCAGGACCGACCAGACGCCGTCCTGCCATTCCGAGACCGTGGCCAAGGACAGGTCTCCGGCTGTGCCCCAAGGCGTGTAGCCGGTGTGATAGGCGTATTCCGCCCGCCGCACAGGCGTCCCGCCCACGGATTGCGTGACCGTTTCGAATTTCCCGTTCGGGCCGTAGGCGTAATCGTAGGCCGTCGGCACGTCCCCGTCGGTTTGGACTCGGGTGACGCGCCACGCGGCATCGCGGGTAATCAGCAGCGAGGTTCCGCCCGCGGTCGTGAAGGAAAGCAAGGCGCCTCTGGCGGCCGGATCCGCGCTGTAAATGGATGCGTAGTTGTAGGTAGTGCCGCTTTCCTCGTCGAAGTAGGTGGCTTCTCCGGTGGCTGAGATCGACAGGGTAGCATGAGTTCCGAACTGCGGGGCATAGCCTCCCCCTGCGGCTGGCTCAAACCAGACGCTGCGTTGCGGGGAGATGACCACGCAGAGCCTGGTTCCGGATGCGGCCACATAGCCGAGGGATTCGACCAGCCAGCTGTTCCCGTTCACGCCGACGTCGTTGCGGGAAAGGAGATTTCCGTAGGTGCGCCGATGCGCCCAAGGGATGCCGTTGCCGCCGCCTTCGAGGTCGGTTGCGGACATGATGATCTGTCCGTCGCCGAAGCGCACGGGTTTAAGGGATTTCGAGTCTAGATCCATGCTGCAGCATTCACAGCATTCGCAGTCCGGCTTAGCCGGGGCCGGCACGGCGTTCGTCGAATCGGGAAGCGAGCAGCTCGAGGACTCGCTGCTTGAACTGAAGGAGCTTTCAGAGGAGCTATCCGAGCTAGAATCTGAAGAACTTTCTGAGCTGGAATCGGACGAGGATTGGCTGTCGGAGCTTGAGCCGGACTCGGAGGACGATTGGCTGTCCGACGAGCTTCCTGAACTGGAGTCGGAGGAGCTACCCGAGCCGGAATCCGAGGAGCTGTATGAACCGGAGTCCGACGAGCTCCCCGAGTCGGAAGAGCTGTTCGAGCCCGAATCGGATGAGGATTGGCTATCGCTCGAGTTGCTGTCAGAGGAGCTGCTGTCGGAGGAATCGGAATAGGGGTAGGTGGGGTCTTGGGGCATGGGCGGTTTCTATTGCCATGTTTAGGTCCCTACAAATAGAATGTTCTGTATAAGCTAAACGTAAAAGAATCGTAAAGCACTTGAGCCGAATCCGCAAAGTCTTCGTCCATGGTTTCCCCGGTCTCTACGGAGGCGCCGCCACGGAACTGCACCACCAAATCGTCCTCTGGCTGGACATGGGGTTGGAGGTTAACCTCATCCCCTCGATGGAGGGGTGGGTAAATGAACCGCTTTACCCAGAAATGCTCGCCCGCGGCGTGAAGGTCCATTCGGCGAACAACTTCGATTCGGTATCCCAGGGTGATCCCGTCTTCGGGTTCTGCAGTTCGGAGTTCCTGAAGCGATTGCCTGAGATACGTTTGCGGACCTCGCGGACGGTGTTCGCCAACTGCATGACCTGGCTCTTCCCCAAGGAAAAGGAGGCCATGGCGGCAGGTCAGATCGCCATGTTCATCTACCAGAACCAAGATGTACTGGAGGACCATAAGGCTAAACTGATGGCCATCAATCCGGGGACCGGGGTGGCCTTTTGCTGGTTTCAGCCTTATTTCGATAACAGCCTGTTTCCGTTCGTGGCCACACGCCCGACGGACTATTTCGGCTGCGGGCGGGTATCCCGTCAGGATGCGGACAAGTACGCCAAGTCGACCCTCCACATCTATGAGTATTTCGTGGCTCCAGTACTGAAGCGCGGCATCTTCCTAGGATTCGACCACCGTGCCATGGCCAAGGTCGGCAAACCCTACCCTTGGATTCGTGCGGCCAAGGACCACAAGGAATGTTCCCAGCAGGAGTTCTACCGCCACTGCGAAATAATCCTCCAACCTATGGACACCACCGAAAACTGGCCGCGCGTCGGTTTGGAGGCAATGTCGAGCGGTAGCGTCCTGATCGTCGACAATAGGGGAGGGTGGCGTCGGATGGTCGAGCACGGGAAGACCGGCTGGCTTTGCTCTAATCCCCGGGAGTTCATCTACCGAGCCAGCCAGATGGCCTTCGAGCCTAATATGCGCGCCGACATGGCCGCCGCCGCCAAGGAGCGACTAGCTATCTTGGCTGGACGTGCCGCCTCGGTCGAGACCTGGGGGCGGATTTTCGATGAAATTGGGAATCTCCCTGGATGACATGCATCCCCTGAACACAGTTTGCCCCTTATGACCATCACCGACTATTACGTGACCACCGATGCCATGGGTAGCGTCACTGCCATCCTTGACGAGGAAGGTAACGTCCTGGAGCGTCGTAGCTATGACGCCTTCGGCGAGATGATCTGCATGGCACCCGGCGGCACCCCCGTCGCGGAGAGTCCAACTGGTTTGGATGTTGGTTTCCAGGGTCAGATTAGAGACGAGGTCACTGGCCTCTATCAGATGGGCTACCGCTGGTATAACCCTGTGCTTGGACGGTGGCTGAGTCGGGATCCCGTAGGGTTGCACGGTGGAGTGAATCAATGCATGATGGAAACCAATTCTCCAATCACCCTCCTAGATGACTATGGTTTGTACGAGGAGGATGGCCATTACTACACCACTTTTATGGTGTTGAGAGCAAATGGCTACTCTGCAAGGGAGGCCGAGGATATTGCCTTTTATAGTCAACTGCCTGACGAGGACCCCGCGATGGACGCACGTGAAGCAGGAGAGAAGATCCTGCTGAATGAATCGGGAGAAGAGGAAAGGTCGGAATTGCATGATATTCAGAATTATCTCCATTCGCTACATGGCGGTAAAGGTGCCGCCGTTTTTCTTCGAAGAGAATGTCTTAGGTGCATACTAATGAGATATGGCCCTCGCCTCAAGAATTGGGAGATGGGTTTACTAATACATGCGCTCGCTGACTCATATGCTCATACAAAAGGTACGGATGATGATAAAATTGAGGCATATGGAAGGCCTATTGGGCATGCTTTCCCTTCAATTCTTGCGGCTACAGATCCAGACGTGATCGCAAATTCACCTGATAAATACTCAGATTATATTGAGGCATTGGACTCGGTTGTAGGCGCCAAGATGACGCGCTATGAAAAATTCACCCTTGTGAGGGCAATGAGCCGTAGGTATTCTTCAAAAGATGCGGCAATCGCGAACGCACGCAAAATGGCATTAAAAAAGGGTCTTCCTAAGACCTACAAACCAGAAGGTGGGATGAAGACTGGGGCGAGGGGGACTCTCAATCCGCAAGAGGTTCGAGATTTCATTCTGAGCATTGCGCGAGTCTGCGGTTAGTTTCAATCGACTACATGAAAAGCTTAAAAATCCGAGTGCTAACGGCTATTGCTGCCTCGGTTCTGTTGGGCGGTTTGACCTTGCCGATGGTTTTTTTCCTCTCCGGGTATTCGAATGATTTAGCGATTTTCACCTACCCGTTGCCCGCATGTTTTCTTCTTTTGTCGGGCTCTGATGATTTTGTGGTCTTAACTGGTACTTTTCAGTTTATGGTTGAGGGAGTAGCCTTGGCTGTACCCCGAACTCGTAGCCTTAGATCAAAAATCGCTGTATGTATCTTTCTTACCCATTTAATTATTTGGTTTATTTTGCGTAAGTGCTGACAGCTGAAGTGGTCGCGGTTCTTTTGTCCAGGGGTGGGGTAGTCACGGTTTGTTGGTCCAGCTGAGCCAATTTTCGGGAGTGCTAGTAATAGCCAAGCCCTTCAGCAAAGACAGTCGCGTGAGGGCTTCCTCGCGGCACGCAATTGCCCATCCGGACGATCTGATTCTGCGAGCAGCTGATTCTGCAGGAGCCCCGCCGGTACTTAGATGGGGGGCGCACACTATGCCTACAATCATGCTCACGCCCACGATCTACACCGTCTCTCCCTCCTTTCTTTTAGAAGTTGGCAGTGCAGGCCAGCCGGATAAGTTATCCCTAACCTCGATGACCATCACCGACTATTACGTGACCACCGATGCCATGGGTAGCGTCACGGCCATCCTGGACGAGGAGGGCAACGTCCTGGAGCGCCGCAGCTACGACGCCTTCGGCGAGATGACCTGCATGGCACCCGACGGCACCCCCGTCGCGGAGAGTTCAACCGGTTTGGATGTCGGTTTCCAGGGGCAAATCTGGGACGAGGACACTGGCCTCTGTCAGATGGGCTACCGCTGGTATAACCCTGTGCTTGGCAGGTGGCTGAGCAGAGATCCGATTGGTAATAAAGGCGGGGTTAATCAACAATCCTTCGTAAATAATTCACCCATAAACTCAGTTGATGGATATGGACTTCAAGGTGAAGCCGACTCACAAGTTGAGCCTTGCCCTCAAACAAACGTCTCAACTGCCACAGATGTAACTGGTGGGCTCTTAGGAATCGGAAATCAACTCGAGGCAACAGGATTAAGACGCGAGGAATACGTAGAAATGGCTAAAAATGCAAAAAATTCAGCCGAAAGAGATGCCTTAAGGAAGACATGCCTCGAGAAACAAACCCCGCTCGGAAAAGAGATCACCAAAAAGATAGTTGAAGAGCGAGGTGTGACGGTATCTGCCAAGGGCAATCCGGTTAAGACAAATGCCGAGGTAAATAGAATGGGAAAAATGATGAAGTACGGCGGTCGAGCACTGGTTGCTGTGGGAGTCGGGATGGAAGTTTATGAAATCGCCAACACGCCTGACGAAAAAAAGGCTGAGGCAGCACTCAAATCAGCCGGAAGAATGGGCGGGGCCTGGGCTGGCGGCGAAGCTGGAGCGGCGGTTGGAGCATTTGGCGGACCTTGGGGCGTGGTTGCTGGAGCGATAGTTGGAGGGATTCTTGGGTCAATTGGCGGAGAAGAACTTGTAGGGAAAGTATTCGGCAAATAGTTATAATTTGATGCCACGTATGAAATCTCTGCATGCTTCTCGCGAAATCGATGATGTTGCCGTAATCGCAGAATGCACGACATCATCTGGCCCATCTGATGACCATTTCATTGTAGTCGTGGATTCCTCAGGACAGGAGCACGTATTCCAAACAAATGATTTCTTGAATACTTCTGTGTTTAAAAAGTATGCACTAACGACTAATAAATTTGTAACGAAGTTGCATGGCGCAACTACTAATTCAAGTCGGATAATTTTCCCGGCAAGGCTTGCTGAGCGCGAATTATACATGTACTCATATAGGCCCCCCCAATCTTTTCTCCTCAGAATGCTGTGCGTCCAGGTTGTGCAGAGTGAATTTACAGATGAAGTTCAAATGTACTTACGCGGACTGCGGATGGATAAGACTAGTAATAAATAGCCGAAAATTTATAGCTAGATTCGTCCGGCAGGCTGTGGCATGGGCATGGCTTGTTGGTCCATCAGGGTCTTTTCTTTCGGTGTTTGCAACCCCTTGACCCTTGAATCGGACAGTTGCGTGACGCCTTCCTCGCGACACGGAGTCGCCCATTCGAACGGACTGATCCAGTGAGGACCCGGCCCTGCAGAAGCCTCGCCAGCGCTGTGGACGTCTCCCTTGTGAAACATAATGTCTATCATTCCCCCAATGTACCCCAAGGGCGCAGTGAATGTCACATGACAGGATGACGCGCTGACAGTCATCGTCGTCCTATCGACGTAAGTCGTTAAAGAAAAAGGGGGTCGGTTGTCCGACCCCCTTCTCGTCCCTTGTCAGTCCTTGGCTGACAAATAGAGGGTTCTGTCAGCCTTACCGGGTGTTTTTTCTATGGTTGAGACCAGGATGCCCCGTTTCACCAGATCTTCCAGCAGGGCTTGGACCTCGGCCGCGGTCCCTTGTCCTGGGATGATGCTCCGGCGTTGAGCGTCCCGGACGGTGAAGCCCCTAGGGTTGGCCTCGGCTAGGGCCGCGACCACTGCTCTTACTTGGGTGTCTGCCTCAACTTGTTGCTTCTCGATGAGGGGTTGGCGCTGACGAATGAACCAGTCCATGATCTGCATGGCCTCTGAGACCCTGGCTGCCTCGACCGGCATCTCGTGGGCTTTGCCTCCGTGGAGGCCGGCATGCAGGATGATTGCAATACGCCGGATTTGTTCCCCGTCGCGGCTTCGGATGGACCAGCCCTCGGTGTTTCCGTCACGATAGGCCTGAACCGTCGCTCTATCCCTTTCAATCAGCAGATGCAGGGCCTCGATGGTGAAGTAGGCTGTCGCCGGTTCATCCCGTTCATAATAGGTCAGCATAAGGTCCATCATCAGGGCGTCGTATTTGTGCTGCAGTTCAGGAGGCACGTCCTTCAGCTCGTCAGGCATGGCCGGCTTGGAGTCCGTGAAGGCCACCAAGGTTCGGCACATGAACCCGCTGTCCAGAAGGGCTTTGTTGCCCAGGACCTCATTGACCAGATCCGGCTGAACCAAATGAAGCAGGCTAGCGGTAAGCCGGTTGACTGTCACTTGGTCGACTCCATTCCCGGTGCCACGTCGCGATAAACTAACCGATTCGGCGCTCCAGATTTTAATGAGGAGCGCGTCGTCAGGCCCGTCCTTCTGGTGGCGTCCCTGTAGGTTCTTGATGGGGGTTCGTGCGTCTGAGGAGAAGATCATGCACCGGCCTTTGCTGCCAGCCATGAGCCTGGCCAATGCGCTGGAGGTGAAGTCCTCGGCCACAAGGTTAGGCCATTGGAAGGAGTCCTCGATAGCCTCTAGCCGGGCATGGAGGGCGCTGATCCTAGCGTCGAGTTCATCGGGCTCGGCTTGAGCCCCCGCTTCCATGCCTTTCAGCCGGCGGCGAACCTCATCGTTTCGTATGGCCATTTCCGCGACTAGCCGGTCTTTCTCGGCCAGCATATCCGGCTTGGTCTTTTTCTTGAACGTCTCCTGCAGCTCACGTTCCCGCCGGTAGACCACGTCCATGAAGAACTTGGCCGTTCGGCTTTTGCCTGAACCGCTGATCGCGGAGACGAGGATGAAGAGGCAGGCCGGAGTCCTCAGGCTATCCGACGGCTTGACCCCGACCTGAAGGCCTGGGGCGGTTGCCAGTGCGGTAACACCGAGAGCTATGATGCCCGAAAGGTCATGACCGCCGCCGACGGCGTGCTTCGCCGCCTCCGCCATGTCCCGAAGGACAGGGGGGAGGACGTGAGAAGGGAACGGACCGGCGGGGGTGGGGGAAGCGTCGTCTCTATTAAGCATGACCCACCTCCTTGAGCTTCGAGATGATTGCCCTCATGCCAGTCTGGCTGGCGACCAGGTCATTCAGGTCCTTGTGCCCTGGCAGGACGTCCTCGGCTGCAAGGACGACCACGGACCTGGCTAGCCCAAACAGGCTCTTGGTCCAGGCATCAGCCGCCTTCTTGCCTGCGGAGTCTGAATGGGCCCAGATCACCACATCTTTGCCCTCCAGCGGGCCGAATACGGCCTTGGAGGGGTGCATGGAGGCCCCGAGCAGGCCGATGGCGCTATGGTCCTCCGGGGTAGCCATGCCGGCGATTACGGCATGGGCGGCGATTAGGTCGGGCGCCCCCTCGGTTATATGCACCACCTTGGCTAGGTAGCACTCAGGTAAGCCGACCGGTAGGGAGGCCTTGGAATGGCGCATGGTGTGAGACTTGGACTTTCCCCACCAGAGGAGACCACTCAGGCGCCTAGCTTGGATGTTCAGGCTACTCGAGTCGTGGACGACCCAGGCGGCATAGCCCTCGTGGCTTCCGAACCCGAGCAAGCCACGGCGGTAGGCCAAGGCCACCCCCTCCTGCGGGATTTTCCGAAGTTCAGCCAACTGCCTAATCCGCTCGTTGATGTCTATCTGGCTGAACTGGAATGTGGGCTTCAGGGTGTCGTCGCGCAGGGCCTCCTTGGACTTTCGCACGATGTGGGCCGTGAAATCATCCACAATCTCGTTAGGGGTCAGGGTCAGGATGCGGAGGGCAACCTTTCGACTGCAGCCTTTGACCATGGCGTAGAGATCGACGGAGTCGCCTCCGCCGCAGCCGGCGTGACACTTCCACAGGAGGCGGGAACGGTCTCGGCTCTCGAAAATCGAAAGCGAGGCGTTCTTGTCCTCGTGGCATGGGCACTTGAGCATGCCGACCTTAACAGTCCCCTCGAGGTTCAGGTGGCTCCAGATGAACTCGAGGGAGGGGAGGGGCTTATTGCCTTGGGTGTTATCCATGGCTTAGGCGTCCTCCTTGTTGAGACGGCCCATCTTCTCGATGAACGCCATCAGGCTGTCGTACCTGATCAGACGGACGCCTTTCTTCGCGCCGCGTTCGCGGAGGCTGATCGAGTCGACTTTGCCTTCGCGGACGAGCTTCGCGAGGAACGAGCGGCCCAGACCGGTGATGTTGCAGTGTTGCCCAGGCTTAGGGAGCCGCACCCACTCGGGGCGGTTCACCTGGGAGTTCTTGTTGCCACCGATGTTGTCGGCGGTGGCTCCGATTGATGCCATATTCATAGCATCAGGCAAAGTATCGCTGAAGCCCTCTCCCGGAACAACCGAGCCCCACACAGAACCTCAGAGGGGGTTTTATGTGGCAGCGGAATTCGCTAACGCAAAGTGCTGAAAATCATACTGATAGGAATCTGAAGGCTTGAGCCTAGTCGGCGAATTCCTTCCTCCCAATTTCGTTCCGGCATGCTGGTCCGTTCGTCCTTAAAAAGGGTCGCAAACACCCTCGAGGCGTAGGGAGTGCGGTGCGCCGAGTACTTCTCCAGCTCTTTCATGAATGCCAGTGAGTGGGCCATGTTCATCTTCCCCCGGCCCTTGCTAAATCTCCAGAACTTAAGGTTGAGCAGCACGGTTTGATTGCGCCCTCCATCATCTGATTGGAGCATCTGATCGGCCCGTGCTTTCACTGCTTCGATGATGTCCTGCGTAGTCACTGCAGGGAATGAATGTTCGCTGAAGGTGATGCGAAGCTCGCGCTTACCGTTGTCGGACCATGAATATTTCTGCTCTTCGACCTGGCCAGGAATCACTTCGTTGACGCTTACTGAGATGTCCGTTTCGCCTATCGTGATCGGATGGAAGCGAGCTAACTGATCGCGACATAGCACTGAATGTGGCGGTTCATCGGACGCCCCCATCGCCTTGCATACCATCAGCAAGTAGAGCATCTGGGCGGTGAACTGCCGGCGGTCCGCTGCGCTACCGGTACGAGAGAGGGCTAGGTCGAGATCTTGCTCGGCCAGGCGCGATAGCAGGGCGTCGGCCTTCTCGGTCATGCCTGCTGATCGCAGTAACTGGAGGGCGGTGATAAATGCCTCGCGGATGAATTCGTAGTCCCTGACGCGAATGAACTCCTGTACGTTCTCTATCCATAGGAAGTCGCGCTCCAGCTCGTCAGTCGGACTGCCCAAGGCTGACAACTCCGTGACATTCACCGGAGCCCTCAAATTGTCGATTAGGGGGTCATTACTGGCCTCTTTCGGGGGTTCTTCCTGCGGGGCGTCAGGGGTTGTCATTCTGTCAGGCTGTCAGAGGCCTGCCTGAGGAGAAGGTCGGGCTATTCACCGACTATTAACAATGCATTCCATGGTGGGGCAGAGTACCCCAGCTCAACTTATGCCATGGCTTAGACTTGGCCGCGATATGACAAGACCCTTGAGCCGCTAGCTCTTCGCGTATTCCGATCGAATCCGGGTATGCTTTGATTGGAATATTCTGAACGATGTACTGCATCGTGGTAAGTGCCCGACACAAATCCGTTGGTCCGACAGTTTTCCGATAGAGCTTTTGAATATCTGGGCTGCCCGGGGAGGTGAATTAAGAGATGGACTTGCTGCTTCCTGCGCGGGTCGTCTGGATTGTCCCTGATGCTTAGGATTCCTGGGTAAACTCGCCTGCACTTTGTTAGAGTTTTTGTTAGAGTTCCGCCTCTGGGATGAAGCCAAAAGGGCGACAACCCGTTCATGGTTATCGACTTAGACTCAGCTGGCGGAGAGGGAGGGATTCGAACCCTCGGTACCTTGCGGTACACAGCATTTCCAATGCTGCGCAATCGACCACTCTGCCACCTCTCCTTGTTGACCAGCTGAGGGGCGTATCAAAGGCGGGGCAGGGTGTGCGTCAAGGTTGGAGATTGGGTGGGATGGCGGGTTTCCAGCGTTACTGCGGTATTCCGCACGCGAAGCGGTGGATGGCAGGCTACTTTCCTCTTCCCCCAGAGGGGTTTCTGCGTCCAAATGCTGGCTTATCGCTTCGGCAGGGTTTTCCCGCCAGCACACACGTTTTTTCATGTCCCAAGTCCGCGTCCGCTTCGCTCCTAGTCCCACCGGTTTCTTCCACATCGGAAGCGCCCGTACGGCCTTATTCAACTGGCTCTATGCCCGCCACACGGGCGGCAAGTTCATCCTGCGCATCGAGGATACGGATAAGGAGCGAAACTCCGAGGCTTTCCTTCAAGTGATCATGGACTCCATGCGCTGGCTGGGGATGGATTGGGACGAGGGTCCCGAGGTCGGCGGCGCTTTTGGCCCGTACTTTCAGTCGCAGCGTACCGAGCTCTATCAGGCTAAGCTCAAGGAGCTCGCCGCCAAGGGCCGCGCTTACGAAAAAGACGGCGCCTGGTGGCTCCGCCTCGAGGGCGCCCGCTCGACGGTCTTCGACGATCACCTGAAGAGGGAGATTGAGAAGGTCGACGCCGCCCCGATGGTGCTCGACGACATGGTGCGTGGCCGCGTCGAACGCGCCGAGGACCGTGACTTCGTGATCTTCCGCTCCAACGGTGAACCGGTCTTTCACTTCGTGAACGTGGTCGATGATATCGAGATGCAGATCACGCACGTGATCCGCGGCGAAGACCACCTGTCCAACACGTCGAAGCACCTCGAGCTCTTCAAGGCTTTCGGCGTCGAGCCGCCCAAGTACGCCCACATCCCGCTCATCCTCAAGACGGACGGCCCCGGCAAGATGTCCAAGCGCGACCGCGGCGCCCTCATCGAGGAATACCAGCAGCGTCGCTACCTCCCGGCCGCCGTGCGCAATTACCTCTGCCTCCTCGGCTGGACGCCCGCCGACGGCAAGGAAGTGTTGCCCATCGACGAGATCGTCCGCCAGTTCGAGATCTCCGCGGTGCACCAGTCCAACGCCCGCTTCGACGAGCGCAAG
>CAIYAN010000022.1 GCA_903924185.1 uncultured Opitutia bacterium
CAAACGGTCGGATACTTCAGTCGCCTTGATCCAATGGACAATATCGAGGTCACGGCCATCGACCACGACGGCACCCGCAACCTTCTGCGCCGCAATGGCCGTAGCGAAACGGGCCCGGAAGGCCTCAACATCGGCCACGGCTAAAGAGACGCCTACGGCCATCGGGTGGCCGCCAAAGGTCTTGAGGAGGTCCGCACAGGCGGTCAAAGCCTCCACGAGGTTAGTACCCGGGACGCTGCGGCCGGAGCCCTTAGCGACGGCGCCTTCTTTACCGAGGACAATCACGGGGCGGTCCAAGGCTCGGCAAATCTTGCCAGCGGCGATACCCACGACGCCTGGATGCCAATCCCCGTGGAGGACATAACCGGGCAGGTCACCCATGGCTTCGGCTTGAGCCGTCGCCTCTTCGGTCACGCGCTTATCGATTTCTTGACGCTCCCGATTGATCGCGTCGAGTTGCGCGGCGTCCCGTTCACAATCCGCAGGTGACGAGGATAGCAGGAGCTTCAACGGCAAGGAAGCATCGGCTAAACGACCGCTGGCATTGATGCGCGGGCCGATGCGATAAGAGACATCGACAGAGGTCAGGACGCCACCTGGCTCCATTCCACTGACGGCGATGAGCGCGCGGACGCCCGGGCGGCGGGCTTCGCCGAGGGCACGCAAACCATGCGCAGCGAGGATACGGTTTTCGGCGACCAACGGCACGAGATCAGCAATCGTACCGAGTGCCGCCAGATCGAGGTAATCCTTCACCTGAATCTGCGTGCCACGTTCGTCCCCCGCAAGACGCAGTACCTTAAGGAGACCATGCACGAGTTTAAAAACGAGGCCAGCGGTACAGAGCGACTGCCAAGCCGCCTCGGGGGCGTCATTCACGCGCGGGTTAACTAAGATGCAACCGACCCGGGCCTCCTTGGCCGTATGGTGGTCGACCACGATGACATCGACGCCTTCAGCCTTCAGGCGATCGATTTCGGGCTTTGAGTTCGTGCCGCAGTCTAAGGCAATAAACAAGGAAGGCTTCGCTTCGGACAGGACGCGATCCAGCGCAGCCATCGAAAGGCCATAGCCTTCTTCTAAACGACGCGGCACGAAATGGGCGGGGTCCACACCGAGACGGCGCAGGAGGTGCACCAACATGGCGGTACTGGAAACCCCATCCACATCGTAGTCGCCCAAAATAGCGATGCGCTCACCTTGGTTGACGGCACGGACGATGCGCTCGGCGGCCTCGCGGAGCCCGCCGACGGCGAAAGGATCGGAGACATGTGCTAGCTGCGGACGCAGGTGACGCTCCGCCTCCGCCTCGTCAGGGAAGGCACGAGCGAGAACGTAGGCGACAGGGTCGCTGACTCCAAGCGAGACCGCGATACGCCGGGCAAGCCCAGCATCCGCGGCCCGGTATAACCAGGCGGCCATAAGCGTTAGTTACGACCTGACCTCAGGCGTCAGAACCGGCCTCCCACGAGTAGCTCTTGGGTAGTTCAGCGTCGTCGACGCCTTTGCGTTCACCCTTGTGCCACCAGTAGAAAATCGGGCTGGCGATAAAGACGGAGGAGAAAGTACCGGTGAGGACACCGTAGATGAAGACTTCACCGTAGAGGCGGACATCACCAGCGCCGAAGACGAAGAGGGCCACGGCACAGAGGAAGACGGTCGCCGACGTGAGGATGGTACGGGACATCGTCCGGTTGATCGCCATGTGAATGACATCACGCAGCGTACGGCTGGGGCTTTTCTCCAGCTCTTCGCGGATTCGGTCGAACACGACGATTGTGTCATTCACCGAGTAACCGATGATGAGCAAGATAGCGGCAATGAGCGCCGCATTGAACTGACCGCCGAAGAAGACGAACAAAGAGACAGTCATGAGGACGTCGTGCAGGGTCGCCACCATGGCGGCGACGCCGAAGCCGGCCTCGAAGCGCAGGGAGACGTAGATACCGATGCCGATGAGGGCGAGTACAACGGACCAGATGGCATTAGAGCGGAGTTCTCCCGACACGGAGCCACCGATGGCTTCACGGGACAGCATGAGTTTCTCAACCGAAAGGTCCTTATCCTTCAGCATCTCCGGATACTGAGATTTGAGGCCCGCGACAATCTTAGCGAGGTTGGCAAAGTCGCCCTGAGAGCGGTCCTTCGTCAGTTCGGTTTCAATGCGCAGTCGGGATTCGCCACCGCCGACGGCGGTCTGAATCGTCACAGTCGTATCGGGCAGACCGAGAGATTCGGCCAGCTTGAGAACCTTGTTAGTGTCGACCTTGTCCTTGGAACTGATTGCCACGAGGGTCGATTCGCCACCACGGAAATCCTTACCGAAGGCTTCCTTACCCTTGTAAGCCAAGTCGGCGGCGCCGACCAAGATGACTACCCATGAAACGGTGAACGCCATCCGCGCATATTTAAGAAACTGGATATCGAGCGTCGGACGGAAGACTGGCAGACCGAAGATGCGACTGAGGATACCATGCGAGAGCGTGAACTCCTGCAGGCCTCGGCAGGTCACGAGGGTCGTGAAGAGCGTCGTGAAGATACCGATGATGAGCGTGATGCCAAAGCCACGAACCGGACCCGTGCCCATGAAGGCGAGGATTAAGGCCACAATCAAGTGGGTGAGGTTGGCGTCAACGATGGTGGAAGTCGCGCGGTTATAGCCTTCGCGTAGCGAGGTTGAGCGATCCTTGCCCAGACGAGTCTCTTCGCGGACGCGTTCCAGAATTAGAATATTCGCATCGACGGCCATGCCGAGCGTCAGCACGAGTGCGGCGACGCCGGGCAAAGTAATCGTCGCGCCGAGGTAGGCCATACCACCGAGCATCAAGAGGAGGTTCAGCACCATGCCGAGCACGGCGATAAAGCCACCCCAGACGTAGAAGCCGACCATGAAGAGGATGACGAGGCCGACGGCGACCAAGGAGGCGACGACCGATTTCGACTGGGCGTCCTGGGCGAGCGAAGGACCAACCGAGGTCACGTCCTGCGTGATGAGGGGAAACTCCAGCGGGTTATTGAGGACAGAAGCCAGTTCGAGCGCCTCTTCGCGAGAGAAGGAACCGGTGATGGTGGCGCCGGTGCTGCGGATGGCTTCCTTAACGGTCGGGGCGGACTGGAGCTGGCCGTCGAGAACGATGGCCAGCTGACCGACACCGCGGGTGTTGCCTTCAGAAATCTTTGCGGTGAGATCACCGAACTTCTTCGAACCATCGTCGGTGAAGGTCATGCTGACATAGAACGATAAACCATCGTCCGAGCGGGCGGCGGAAGACTTAATAATCTTACCGGTGGCGTCGGCTTTCTTGCGGACGTAGTAACGCTGCGTGGTGACTTCGCCGGTGCGGCGGTCAACATTGCGCTCGGTCAGGACCTCATAGGTGGCGATGGCGCCATTGTCATCCTGCAGGGCCTTGGTCGAACGCTCGCGGTCGGTGGGCGCTGGGCGCTCGCCGCGGTAGACTTGACGGAACTCCAACTTGGCCGGCTTCTTGAGCGCGTCCATAATGTCGGGGTTGTTGGCGGCGTCTTCGCCGGGCAACTGGATTTCCAAGGACAAATCGCCGACGGGACGGATAACAGGCTCAGCGACGCCGAAGGCGTTGACGCGTTGCTCCATGACCGTGATGGCCTGGGCCACCATCTGGGCCGGGGCCATACTCGCCTTATCGCCACTCGACTTCTCGCCCGACTCTGCGCCCGACGGGTCGACCTTAAGCGTGAAAGAAACGCCCCCCTGGAGATCGAGGCCCAGTTTGAGCTTACCTTGCGAAGCGAGCAGCTGCTGCTTTAGGACGAGGATGTTACGCTTCGATTGATCGGGTTCGCGGACAAAATCCTCGGCGCGATAGAAGAACGGGAGGAGATCTACGCCACTGGCGCGGCCCTTGCCTTCACCGATATCACGGAGAGCTTGGTAATAGGAAACCGACTTTTGATCGGCCGGCACGGCCGCATCCTTGTAGTCACGGAAGCGCTTCTTGGCTTCGGCGTGAATCTTTTCGAAGGCCGGCTGATCCTTAATGACCTGCGTCGGGATGAATTCCTCGAGAGGGGTTGGAGAGAGGGGGTAGAACTCGTACACGGCTACTGCCAGCGCGAGAACCGATACCGCCACCTTCCAGAACCAAGTCCTGGATGTCATGGGTATGTCGTGGTTAAGGGGTGGACGAATTAGGCCTGGATGGCCTTCGCG
>CAIYAN010000023.1 GCA_903924185.1 uncultured Opitutia bacterium
AGGCATGAACGCGTCGACGCCGACGGAGACGATGAGGCCTCCCTTGACGATGGACTTGACGCGGCCCTGGACGATGGAGCCTTCCTGGCAATTGGCTTCGATGCTTTCCCACTTCCGGATCTGGAGGGCGCGATCGTAGGAGACGGTCGGGGTGCCGTCCTTGTTCTCAAGCTTCTCGAGATAGACCTCGAGCTGCATGCCGACCTGGACTTCGGCCATGTCGGGGAATTCGCCCTGGGGGATGAATCCCTCGGACTTGCCGTTGATGTCCACGACGACGAACTTGTCTTCGCGGATTTCGGTGACCGTGGCGGTGATCACGGAGTGTTGCTTGAGCGCGCCGAAATTGGACTCGGCGAGCAGTTTTTCCATTAGGCTCATGTTGTTTTGACTGTTTGTCCTGGTCGTCGCGGAGGACGGTTCCAGGGTTTGGTTGGTTTTTTGGTTTTCCCCCGGAGATTCCGCTGACACATGTCGACGGGCCGAAAGGAAGGTCAAACGAACCGTTTGACCGAACGGTTGGCAAGAGGAAATTGAGGGCGAAAGTAGCCTGCTGGCCGCTTTCCTCCGGCTTATTGGGCCGGTTTGGCTGCGGGGCGACCCCCGAGTAAGTAGTCCACAATGCCGGCGGACACGGCCTCCGCAATCTTCTGACGATAGGCGGCGTCGGCGATCAGGGCACCTTCCTTACGGCTCGACATAAAACCACCTTCGATGAGGACGCCGGGGCAGGACAGGGTGCGCAGGACGGCGAAGCGGGCGCGTCGGACACCGCGATCTTCAGCCCCAGTGCTCTTCACAAGGCGGCGCTGGATGCCCCAGGCGAGCGCCATATTGGCGGTATCGAACCGGTTGCCAGGTTCGGCCGCCGTGGTCGACTTGGCTTTACCGGCGTTGGTCGACCGTTGGCCAGCCGGGGTGAGGCAGTAGGTCTCGATACCGTCGGCGGTGGTGTCCCCGGCGGGCCCGGCGTTATAGTGCAGGCTGATGAAGAGGTCGGCCTTGAGGGAGGTGGCCATGGCGGCGCGGTCATCGAGATCCAGGAAGACGTCCTTGGTGCGGGTGAACACGACCTCGAAGCCTTGCTTTTCGAGTAGGATCTTCAGGCGGGCAGCGGTGTCGAGCGTCGCGGCTTTCTCGGTATACTTGTGGGTTCCGTTGACCTTGCCGGTGTCCTTGCCGCCATGTCCGGGGTCGAGGACGATGCGTCTGGCCGGGGCCTTGGGGGCGTCCCAGAACAGCGGCACGAATACTTTGTCATAATCACGCTTCGAGAGGGTGAGGTGGCCGCGCTGGGCGCCGACCGCGTCGTCGAGCATCACCTTCACGCCGTCGACGAGGATGAACTCTTTGCTGTATTCCGCGTAGAGGGAGATGCCGGCGCGCGAGACATAACGTTCGGAGAGGCGACCGTCGCTCCCCTGACGGGGAGAGTCGCGCAGGCCCAGCTGGCGCACGGATTCTCCGAGATAGTAGTCGGTCGAGGCCGCGGAAAGCATCGCGCCAACGCTCAGCAGCAGGAGTATCGCTGCGAAGCGCCGCACGATCTTATTCCGCGTCGTTCTCGCCGTTGTCCACTTCGGAGTCGTCCTCGCCGTCTTCCTCGCCCGGGGTCTCGTTGTGCACGAGCTTACGCTTGTTCTGCTGGACGGGCGTGAGCCCGACGACGATCGCGCGGCCGCTGCGCTTGGGCTCGTTGTCGCGTGTGCTGATATGCGAAAGGGCTTCGATGGCCTTGGTGATGGTGGCGATGCCGATCTCGGGGTGCTCGAGTTCGCGGTAGCGATACTGGAGCAGCAGCTTGATCTTGTGGCCGTGGAAGAGGAAGTTCTCGGCCCGGCGGACCTTGATGAAAAGGTCATGCACATCGATGCGCGGGCGAAGCTTGATTTCTTTCACCTTCGTCGCGGTCTTCTGGTGCTTGTTCTTCTTGGCCTCTTCGTAGAGGTACTTGCCATATTCCTGCAGTTTACAGACGGGCGGAACGGCGGTCGCGGCGATCTCGATGAGGTCGACGCCGAACTCGCGGGCGAGGTCGAGCGCCTGCTGCGTAGGCATGACGCCCATCATCTCGCCCTTGGGAGAGATGACGCGCACTTCGGTCGCACGGATGCGGTCGTTGCGCTTGGGACCTTTGTCTTCTTTGCGGAAGTTACCGCGATTCTGTCCCGCGTTGTTCTTCGGGCGGGGGCTTTTAGGACGATAGGGCGAAGGCATTAGGTACTGCGAGGTGTCTGGCGGATAAACTCCCCGTTTGTCGCCGATGGTTCAAGCACCGATTATCCCCGCCGCGTTCGCTGTTCGCTCACTTCGCGTCGGCGATCGCCTCGAGCAACTGCTTGCCGTGGGCGGCGGCATCGACCTTAGGGACGACACCGACAAGCTTGCCATCACCGTCGAAAAGATAGGCGGCCCGGAGAGGGCCGAGGTACTTCTTTCCGTACATGGACTTCTCGACGATGGCATCCAGGGCCTTGGAGAATTGGTCCTCGGGGTCCGAGACCAGGGTGAACTTGTAACCGTGCTTGGCGGCATACTTGGTGTGGGAGGCGCAGGTATCCCGGGAGACCGCGATTAACCTAAACCCTTGTCTGACAATGGCTTTCTCGTTTTTATCCATCTCGGCGGCCTGTTTGTCGCAGGCGGAGGTGTTGTTGCGCATGTAGACCGAAACGATGGTCGGACCGTCTAGGAGGGCGGCAAACGGCCCATTGACGGGCTTTCCGTCTACGAGGGCGTCCACTTTGAAGGTCAGTTTCGGCTTTTTTCCAAGGGAAAGCATGGTTTTGGGAGTTAGGTACAGGGCAGGGGAGCGGGCTTGGATCGGATTGTCAAACGGCTAGCCCGATCCGCCGCCCTTCAGAAAGTGAGCGGTTCTCCGCTCCAGCGGCCCTTTCCCCTTTACAAGTCCCCCCGGACACCCTTTGTTCCGACCCTTTCCGCCATGCAAAAGACCCGCAAGTCAGTCTCCAAGCGCTTCAAGGTGACCGGTACCGGCAAAGTGATGCGCCGTTCCCCTAACGCCCGCCACTTGTTGAGCTCCAAGTCCCGCAAGCAGCGTCGCCGCGCCAATAAGTCCAAGCGCGTCGACTCCGGCTTCGAGAAGAAGATGCTGGCCTGCATGCCTTTCGCCTAAGCCGGCGACTCAATTTTTGGCCGAACGGGTGTTCATTAAGGCGACCCCGAGGCCATCTAACCAAAACCAAAACAAGTACCAGCAAGAACACAAGCACTTTCAACAATTGCCCCAGCTTCTCCAAGTGTTGCGCCCCATTCATTA
>CAIYAN010000024.1 GCA_903924185.1 uncultured Opitutia bacterium
TCTCGGTGGCAGTGCCACGGGTCAACTGGAGGGCGGCGGCGGCGCCGGCGATCGCCAAGGCGACCAAGAGATAGCGTTTTTGGAACATAGGTCTTAAAGGTGGTTGGTGTCGAGTAAGCTGGCGTCTTCGACCACGCGACGAATACGGCCGTCTTCCATTTCCGCGATGCGGTCGGCGAAGCGGAAGATGCGGTGATCGTGCGTGACGACAACCACGCAGCGTTCGGGCGAACGGGACAGGTCGCGGACCATCTGCATAATTTGCGCACCAGTGTCCTTATCCAGGGCGGAGGTCGGCTCATCGCAGATGAGCAGTGAAGGCTCATGCACGAGGGCACGCGCGATCGCGACGCGCTGTTGCTGGCCGCCGGAAAGGGCGTTCGGTTGGCCGTACTCGCGACCCTTGAGGCCGACCTTTTCCAGCATCGCACGCGCTTTGGCGACCGCCTCGTCGTGCGCGGCGCCCTGGATGAGCAGCGGCACCATGACGTTCTCGAGCACCGTGAGGGTTGGAATCAGGTTGAAGGACTGAAAGACGAAGCCGAGGTGTTTGCGACGGAACGTGGTTAACTCCTCTTGGCTCAGGCCATCGAGGCGCTGGCCGAAGACTTCGACCGTACCCGTCTGTGGGGTCAACGTACCCGCGATGACAGAGAGCAATGTCGTCTTTCCGCAACCCGACGGACCGACGAGCATGATGAGCTCGCCGCGATTGGCCTCGAAGTCGGCCTGCTTCAGGGCGGTGACCTTGGTCTCACCATCACCGAAGAACATGTCGACCCCATGGGTGCGGACGGCGACGGTATGGGCAGCATGGGTGCTCATCCGCGGAAGACGGTAGCGGCATCGACGCGCGATACCTTGATGATGCCGATGATGGCGGAGACGAGGCTGATCCCGAGCACCAGCGCGAGCGTGGCCCAGAAAATCTGCGGGAACATAATAAAGGGCGGCATCCCTTTCTCGATCATCGCGCGGCCGATGGCTTGGGCCATACCGACCCCGAGACCAAAGCCCAGTAAGCCCGCGGTGAACGCTTGGACGAGCAACATGCGAGCGATAACGCCCATGCCCGCCCCCATGGCTTTAATCGCAGCGAAGTATTTCAGGTTCTCTAACACGAACGAGTAGAACGTCTGACCAGAGACCGCGATACCGACAAAGAGCCCCAGCGCGACAGCCGTGCCGAAGGAGAACGGAATCCCGGTGTTCTTCCAGAACCACCAGAAAGTATTCCGGGCCAAACTGCGGTCGGACCAACTCCAGATTACCGTGTCGGACGTCCAGGCCTTGAGTCCGGTATCCGCCTCGATACGGGCGCACAGCTTGACGGGGTCGACACCGGCCTGGGGCTCGACCAACATGAAACTCAAGGTGCGCCGGGCTCCGAGGGTGTAAAGCTTCGTGCGGTCGTAAGTGGTGTAGACAAAGGGGCCGCCCGTGAACGCTCGGCGCACTTTGCAGATGCCGACGATGCGCGCTTCGAGGTCGTTCACTTCAAACGTGTCGCCGACTTTCAGTGGGATGACGACATCCTTGCCATCGGGGCCTTTCGTGACGCGGCCCATTAATTGCGCACCCCATTCGTCGACGATGACGGTGTTAGGAAGCCGGAGGTCTTCGATGAGGCCTTGAGATAACACGGCGGGCGCACCGGCGAAGGTATCGGCATCGATACCGACCATGGTGATGAGTTTGAAATTACCATCCTGCATACGGGCCTGCAGGAAGGACGTGTGCAGGGGCGCGGCCCAGGCGACGCCATCGACCGAACGCACGCGGTAGAGGTCCGTGTCGCGCATTGGCTTCGCATCGTTGGCCTGCTCAACCATGGGGTCACTGACCCAAATGGGGGCACGAATGTTATAAACTGGCGTATACGTCCAGCTCATGATGCCGAAGAAGACCGAAGTCTGCTGGGCCATCAGAAGCGCAGAGAAGGCCAAGCCGCAGAGGAGCATCGCGAGCTTAGCGCGGTCTCCAAAGAGCATGTTTAGGGCGAGGCGATACATCTAACGTTTCTTCGGAGTGTTTGCCCAATAAGCCTCGGGTCAATGGGAAGTCAAACGGCCCGGACAATGTCCGGGCCGTCGTAACCTAATTGTATCGTAAAGGCTTACTTGGCGATGACCGCGGTCGCCGGTAACTTAACGAAGTTCGTCTTGAACCATTCTGGACCCCAGGAGGCGTTGACAGCCCAAGCGGCGACGAGGAGGACGAGGGCGATTGAGAAACAGCGGACAACCTTGAACTTATCTTCGCTCTTAGCGCCGATGTGGAGCAAGGCGACGGCGGCGAGGGCGAGGATTGGGTGGAACCAGGAAATCGGCCGGGAAGTCTGGAAGAAAGCGACGAGTCCTACGACGAGGTTGATATCGACCAAGACGGTGACGATACGCTGCAACTTGGTCTTCGGGCCCTTGACGAGGGCGACCACGATGACAGCGAGGATAAGGACCAGGAGCAGGGAGCCGTAGTGCTTATGGGCGGTGAAGAGCGGATTCATACCCCGACCTTGATGGCAACTGCCCCGGACTCAAGCACGGGCACGCTTTGGGTTTATCGTTCTTCGGGGAAGATGGCCAAGAAGGCCCACGCCGCTGTAAACGCCCCTAACCCTTGGGCGACTAAGGCCAGCAAGATGCGGGGGGTTGAATGGGCCAAAAAGGAGATTTCTTGCTGAAAGGCGAGCCAGCCACTGCCCTCCGCATTCAGGGCGCCGAAGCAGCCCGCGACCCCCCTGCAGATGGCGACGGCTGGATTAAAGTCGGGGGAGAAAGCCCCGAAGACGCCCATGAGGCCCGCGATCGTCGCGGCGATAGCCAAGCCGTAGTAGCTATTGCCGACCGTCCGGCGGGAGGTCGCCACTGACAGGATGACGAAGACCAGGAGGAAGGTGCCTAAGAGCTCCGCCATCGTCCCAGGTAGCCAGCCCTCCAAGACCGGCTCCTTGAGGGCGCTCAAGATGTGTTCGCTGTTCTCTTCCGAGTGACCGAGGAACAGACCCGCAAAGACCGCCGCCCCGAGGGCGGCTACCAACTGTACCGCTACATAGGCCGAGCCGGCCGTCCACGCCTGTCGGCGTCGGACGCAGAAGGCTAAGGTCACGGCGGGGTTATAATGGGCCTGGGAGACCGGGCCACCCATATAGATGAGTGCAAGCAGGAGAGCGCCGATGATGAAAGGGGCGAGCGGGCCTTGGACGAGGGCACAAGCCAGGCAAAGGAAGAAAGTCGCAAGGCCTTCGATCAAGAGCTTGGGGCGCATGGGCCTAATCTTGCGAACCGCCGGGCTACCTCAAGCCCCGACTACTTTCCTTTCTGAGCGAGCCAGTTTTCGGAGAATTCCGCCATCTGTTCGAACGCGGGCAAGCGATTAGTCCGCCGGCGCATCTCCTTGGCGGCTTCCTCCTGTTGGACGAAAAGCTCCTTCATCGTCTCATAGAGCGGGGTCTTCTTGTTCTTGTTGTCGACCAACCAGAAGCCGACCTGCTGGCCATCGACGACCTCATTATTATAGACCTGCCAGTAAAGGACGAGCGGTGGGCGCCACGACAGGAACTTCGTGAAGATCTCGCGATTCTTCTGCTCGTGCACCTTGCCGTCGCTACCGCAGGCGGTCCAAGACAAGCCACACTCGCCGATGAAGACGCGCTTGGCGGGCAGGTTGGCCTTGGGCGGCAGCTGCCCGTTGAGCCAATCTAAAGTCTTGGTGACCTCGGCGGCCGGCAGGAGTTGGCAATCGTAGGCGGCGTAGGAGAGAAAATCGACGTTCAGCTTTGGCACGACGAGATTAGCCATGCGCTTCTTACCACCGACCATAGCGTCGCGGACGCGGTTCACCTCGGCGTAAGTGTAAACGCGGCAACGAGTGTAGGGGACCTCCGCACGCGCATCGTCGACCGCTTCCTGCCGGACGTTAAGCCACTCCACCATCGCAGCGGCCGCGGCGGGATTGACGTCGGCCTGCGTATTCCGGTCGGGCAAAAGGTACCAGTCGCCCTCCCAATGCCCGATGAAGAAGGTCTTACCGGTCGTGTCGCGGCGCGTCAGCAGGTCCTTGGTAAACGCATACGTGGCATTATATTCGCGGCGGCGCATCTCGGGCGTGAACCCCTTACTCCAATCCCCATTCGAGCGAAACCACACTAAGTAGTGCGTGAAAGGCATCGCAATGAGCTGGTTAAACTGCGGCCCTGGCGGGACCTGAACCTTAAGCATACGAGAGCCGAGGTTCTGCACGACCATCGCACCCTCGACGACCGGATCTTCTTTCGTAAACTTGTAAGCTGGGCCAATTACCTGCGTCCCGAGGACCTGCGGGAAAGCGTCGGGCAACTCCGGCACCTGCGGCAACGGCGTCGTCGTGATTACGCGGTTACCGCCTTTCTTTTGCGCTTCGGCGACCAAAGGAGCGAGGAGAAGTAACCCTAGGAGGAGACGGGAGAAAAAATTCATGGAAAGAACCTTACGGGGCAATCCTTGCAGTATCGTTTACCTGTGAACTTCCTCAAGCCCGTTCCCACTCCACCTATGAAACTCACCTCCCTCCTCCTGATGGCCGGCCTCACGGTCGCCGCCCTCCCCGCCCCGATCCTCGCCGCTAAGGCCAGCCCGCCAACGCACGAGCGCACCACCGAAGTCGAGCCGGCCACCGCGGCCGACCCCGAACAGGCCAAACTGAGCGCCGCCAAGCGCAAGGTCCTCGAACTACCAGAAATCGCTAGCGCGCAGCAACAGGCCAAGGCCGACCGAGCCCTTGCCGCGAAGGCCTCGGCGGAGTACAAGCACGCTCGCACCAAGGCCGCGGAATCCGAAACGGCTTACCGCAAGGCCTTCGACGAAACCCTGGCGAAACAAGATCCCGAAGCGGCCGGTATCCAAAAAAAGCAGCGCGATGCCTTCCGCGAAAAGATGCTCAAGGCCCGCACGGAGAAGAAGACGGGCGCCGGCAAGCCAGCCGTCGCCAACCCGGACTCGGCCACCGAGGGCGACCCCGAACGGGGCGAAAGATAAACCCGCAGCGAGCTGACCTTAGGCCCACCCTCTGGTGGGCCTATTTTTTAAGGGCCACCGCAAACGCGGCCCAGATTTCTTCAATCGGCTCTAGCCCAACGGAAACGCGCAAGAGATCCGGATCGAGGCCTGCGCGGCGGAGGCCTTCACGGCCTTCCGGGGTCGTGACTTCCGAAAAATGCGCGAGCCAGAGGAAGGGGGCCGCCAAAGTAAATTCGAGGCCGAAGCTCGGGCCCTTCACGACCTGCAGGCGATCATAGACGGTGCGGAGGTCGGCTTTGAGTTCGAGCGTAATCAAGGCGCCCGGGCCTGCGCCCGGCCGCAACATCGCTTGATAGTTTTTTGCTGTGGTCGTGGTCAGCGCGGTGCGCACGCGACTCACCGCCGGGTGTTGGGCCAGCCGTTGGGCAAGCTCCGTCGCCTGCTGCGAAAGCCGCGCGGTGACCTCGGCCATCTTTATAATCTGCTGGGCCAGCGCCAGCGCATCGGCGGAATAAGGCACGTCGATGAACGCACGAGCGCTTTGCAGTAAAGCTTCGGCATCGGGTCGGGACGGATTGACGGCGAGAACGCCAGCCATGACGTCTCCGCTGCTCGCTGCATATTTGGTGAGGCTGGAGCACACGATGTCCGCGGACGGCAACACATCAACCGAAGCTAAGCCGACCGAACTGGGATCGAGGACTAACTTGGCCCCGTACTGATCGCAGAGGCGGCGTAACGCATAGACATCGGTAGTCTCGAGCTGCGGGTTATTCGGGATCTCTGTGAAGACGCCAGCGACATCCCCTTGGGCCAGTAAGCGCTCGACGGCACCGAGGTCGGTTACATCCGGCACAAACACGTGCTGGGTGTCGGTCGCCTTCTCGAAGAGCCGGGTGGAATCAACGTAGAGCCAACCTAATTGAATCCACACCCGCTTGCCGCGCGGACGTTGCACATCGTTCACGGCCGAGATGCCGGCAGCGACGGCGTTCATCCCAGCTAAAGCGACCAGGATATTCGCGGGCTTAACGGGCTCTAGATAAGGCGAGAGCACCGCCCGGACTTGCTCCAGCGCTCGCGCGGTCTCCGCCGGATCTGCCGAACGTCCAGCCAAGTGTGCCTCCGCTTGGCGCGACGAAATCAGGGCGCCGGTGTGCTGCACAAATTTGGCGAACGGTTCGGAGGCTGGACCTTCCGGGAAGGAAACCAGGACCCAATCACCCACCGCGTCGATATGCGCGTCCGTGACGTGCGTCCACGCAAGGAGACGGTCCGCGGCCCGCCTCGATGCCAATGGAAAGAGTGACCCCGTGCGCCCGAACTGCTGGGCGACCTGTTGCGCGGCCTGTGACACCAAGGCATTGCGGACGAAACGCGGGTAGCCAGCCGTGATGTGCTTCCATGTCGCTGGCTCGCGGCGTTCATAGCCTTCGACATCGGCTAGGGTCGGCAAGGAGACCACCGTGCCATGTGGCGAGGCCGGCACGGTTGCTCCTAATGGCGGACAAAGCGGCACAGTTCAGAGACCTTCGGGGCCGGTTTCGTTCTGCAGAATCTGATCGAGCGTCTGCCGGCGGCGAATGAGCCGGAATTGTTCGCCCGGCTGCAGAAGCACTTCGGGCGCTTCGGGGAACGAGTTGTAGTTCTTCGTGCTCATCCCGGCGCAGTACGCCCCCGCACCTCCGATAACGACGAGGTCGCCAGCGACCGCTTCGGGCAACGCGCGCGTCGCCAAGGTTTCGGGTTCGCCGGGGGCGCAGCTGATGAGATCGCCCGATTCACAGCAATGCCCGACGACGACGTAATCGCGCACGCGGCCCGTCGGGTTCGCCGAATATAAATGCACCGGGTGCTGCGAGCCGTAGAGCGAAGGACGTAAAATTTCCGTCATGCCCGAATCTAGCTTCAAGAATTCACGGACACCCGTGGACACCACATCCTGCACGCGACACAGCACCGCACCCGCGTTGGCGACGAGGAAAGTGCCCGGCTCGATCTCGAGGCGGAGAGGTCGCCCATGGTCGGCGGCGAATTTTTCGAAAGCCTGCTTCACGGGCGCGCCCACAATTTGCGGGTCGGTGCCCTTCTCCGTCGCGACGCGCGCGACCTTATAGCCGCCGCCGAGGTTAAGTGTGACGACGTCCGGGAAGCGCAAGACGAGCGCGAGGCTGGCCGCAGACACTTCCTGCCACACGACGGGGTCGCTGCCCGAGCCGATGTGCGTGTGGATGCGGATGACCTTGAGCTGATACTTCGTCGCGATCGCCTGAGCTTGGTCGGCCCATTCATGCCAGATACCGAAAGAGGAATCTGGGCCACCGACGTTCGTCTTTCCCGTACCGCCGGAGCCACGACCGGGATTAAAACGGAGGCCCACCTGTTGGCCGGGCACCGCTTGGCCGATGCGCTCCAACTGAAGGAGCGAGCAAGCATTCACGTGGATGCCCAAGCGGAGGAGTTCCGCGAAATCACCAGGGAGCTCCTGCGATGAGAGGGAAATACGTTCGGCGGGGACCCCCGCCTGGATGGCACGGCGGACTTCATACCCGGAGCTGGCGTCCAAGTGAAGGCCTTGGGCGGCAAAGAGCCGAAGGACCGAGGCATTCGGGCAGGCCTTCATGGCGAAACGGACCGTTAGCCCGAAGGCGTTCGGGAAGGCCAGCATGGCGGCGGCTTGGGCCGTGAGGGTGGCCTGGTCGTAGACGTAGCACGGCGTGCCATGGGCGGCAGCGATGGCCGCGGCGGCGGCAGGAGAAAGGAAACGATGGAGTTCCACGGGAGTGATGGGCGAACTTTGCCATTACCCCCCTACCCTTCCAGCCTTTTCAACGCTGATGACACCGCTTGCCTCCCCTGCCCCGCCCCCTTGGGATGACCCGACCGCATGTCCAACTCCGAGACCATCGTCGCCGCCGCCACGCCCACCGGACGCTCCGCCCTCGCGGTAATCCGTATCGATGGCCCCTTGGCGGCGACCATTGCCTGCGCAGCCTTCGGCCGTAGCACCACCCCCGCCGCACGCCGCGCGACGACGGCGGTCTGGCGCGACCTCGCGGGTAACGCCATCGATCAAGTGGTCGCCGTACTGGCCATCGCCCCGCATTCCTTCACCGGCAATGATTCGCTGGAAGTCACGTGTCACGGCAATCCCCTTCTCGTCCGTCGGCTGGTCGAAGATTGCCTCGCGCGTGGTTGTCGCTCGGCCGAGCCTGGTGAGTTCACGCGGCGGGCTTTCCTCGCCGGCAAACTCGACCTCACCCAAGCGGAAGCGATTGCCGATTTGATTCACGCCAGCTCCGAGCGGGCGCTCGCTTCAGCCCGCCGCCAACTCGCGGGCGAACTCGGTCGGCAA
>CAIYAN010000025.1 GCA_903924185.1 uncultured Opitutia bacterium
ACCTTCAGCTCCTGTTGGGCGGGTGCGGTCGGTGCATCGGCGGCGCTAAGGCCGGGGATGAGCAATAAGAGGGCAAGCAGACGCATGACGGCGAGCGTGGTAAATCGCTGCTTTCTGGCAAGGGCACAAAAAAGCGGGCCCGCAGGCCCGCTTCAATCGTCGACTAGTCGGTCGCTTACTTGGACAGGTCGCGGAGCTTCACGTTCTTAAACCAGACCTCATCGCCGTGCTCTTGGAGCAGGATGTGGCCGGATTCCCATTCGCCGAAGTTGGCGCCGAACTTAGGGTCGGCATACTTCGACTTGGCGCGGAGGTCGCGGAACTCTTGCGAGCCGCGGTCATAGGCAACCACGAGGCGGCCGTTGAGCCAGTGCTCAACTTTGGTTCCCTTGGCGACGACATAGGCGTTGTTCCACTGGCCGATGGCGTTGGCGCGTTTGTTCTTGGCCGTGGCGAGGTCGTAGAGCGACGAGACCGTACGGTTACCTTCGCGACCGAGCTTGGCATCGGGGTGGACGTCGTCATCGAGCATCTGGAACTCGAGGCCGAAGGCCGAACCCGCGCCCTGATTGAGCGAAGGCTGCGCGAAGTACTTGAGGCCACTGTTGGCGCCCGTGGTCAGCTTGAAGTCGACCGAGACTTCGAACTGCTTGAAGGCAACGAGGGTGACGATGTCGCCAGCGGCAGCGGATTCCTTGCCGTCGCCCTTGGCGGTGCGGAGGGTGCCATCGACGATGGACCAGCCGGCCTTAGGGAAATCCGGACCCTTGGCGGAGCGCCAACCCTTGGTGCTCGTGCCGTCAAACAGTAGTGCCCAGCCATCAGCCTTTTCGGAGTCGGTCAGGGTGTTGTCGGCGATTTCCGTGAGGGTGATATTCTTCCACTGCACCGTAGTACCAGCCTTATCCTTGGCGGCGCCGATGCCGTGCACTTGGAAGGCGATGAAGCCAGAGAGGTCGCCGTCGTCGCGGGCGTCGACACGCTGCACGCCGTTCAGCCAGGTACGGACGCGATTGCCGTTGGCTTCGATCTTTACGTGATTCCATTCACCGACCTTGGTGATGTCACGGCCTTGCTTAGAGAAGGCGAGGGCGTCACCGCCGCCGAAGCCTGGGACGATCCAGCCGCGACGGCCTTCTTCGTAGAGGCCGGCGGACCACATGCGCGCCAGGGTGTCGGGCTTCTTGACGTTCTTCGGGTCGGTGTCGATTTCTGCTTGGTAACCATGCACGCGGCCAGCTGGGACCTTGATGGTCTTGCCAGCGGCGTCGACGATGGAGGTTTCCTTGTCGTAGGCGTGGCTACGGAACTGCACGCCAGAGTTCAGGCGCGGGTCATTGAGGAAGTCATACTCGAGGACGAAGTTCGCGTAGTCCTTCGTCGTCGCGAGGAAGGTGTTGGGCGTGTTCAACGTCGAGGTGCCGACGAGGACGCCGTCCTGGACGGCGTAAGTGGCTTCGCCGCCTTTCTTGGCGAAACCAGTGAGGTCCTTGCCGTTGAAGATTGGCTCGGCGGCCACGGCCACCAGCGGTAGCAGGGCGAGGGTGAGGAGGGTCTTGTGCATGGTTGGATTGGTGTAAAAGAGTGAGGCGGAGCGGCCTTTCGACCGCTCCGCCTCGATATCGGGAGCTTAGAACTTGGTTGGGATCTTGAAGCCCGTGCGGCCTTCGCGCTTCGCGACGAGGTCGCGGTTAGCGGCGTCAGCGTTAGCACCCGTGAAGAGCTCGGTCTTGGTGTCTTGGGTGAGCGGTACGCCGAGGACGGCCTTGGATTCGTCGAGGTTGACGCCATTGGCGCCGAGGTGGTCCTTCATGCGGCCATAGGCTTCAGCCAAGCCAGCGTTGGCCTTGACGGCTTCGGCGATCTCGCCGGGGCTCTTCTTCGCGCCGAGGCGGAAGGAGATGTTGGCGGAGTGCACGAGGGCGGTGGAGAGGTGACACTCGCGGACGGGAGCGTTGATGCCTTCGCTCGAACCCTTACGGATACCGGCGACCCAGTTAGCGTGGTGGCCCGAAGCGCCACCGGTGAGGTCGACCTGGTCGACAGACTTACCGTAAGACTTGGTCTGCTCGCCCTTGGTGTCGTAGGCCTGCGCGGAATTGTAGTCGGGCACCACGATGGTGCCGTTCTCGCACTCGACGACGATGCCGATGTCCGGAGCCTTCTTGAACTTACCAAACTTGTTCATCGCACCGTTCATCTTGCCGTCAGCGGTGAGGCCGTAGACTTCGGTGATGAGGGGGGCGGCGGCGTAGTTGTGAATCGAGATGAAGGTGTTCGGGGTCTCGGCGCAGTCGACGTAGCCGAAGCGGCCACCAATCGAGATGACTTCGGGGGCAACTTCATGCGTGCCGAGGAACCAGCGAGCGATGTCGATTTCGTGGATGGCCTGGTTGCAAAGGTCGCCGCCGCCGTAGTTCCAGAACCAGTGCCAATCGTAGTGGACGGAGCCCGTGCTGGTGGTTTCGGAGTTCTTGTCGGACTGGTTGCCGCGGATGGACTCCTGGATGTCGGCTGGGCCGTTCCAGAGGTCGTAGTCGATGGTCGAAGGGATTTCGTTCTTCTTGGCTGGGCCGATGGACTTGCGGCGCTTGTAGCAGATCGCGCGAGCGACCTTCACCTTGCCGTACTTGCCAGCATGGACGTCCTTGACGGCGGCGATGATGCCAGCACCCGAGCGGCTTTGCGTGCCGGCCTGGACGACAAGCTTGCTGAAGTGCTGCGAGGCAGCGACGAGCTGCTGACCTTCGAAGATGTTATGCGAAAGCGGCTTTTCGATATAGAGGTGCTTGCCGGCTTGGAGGGACCAGATGCCCTGGATAGAGTGCTGGTGGTTCGGCGAGGCGATCGAGACGGCGTCAATATCCTTGTCTTCGAGCATCTTGCGGATGTCGGAGTAACCCTTGGCACCAGGGATGGCCTTCAGGCCCTTGGCGACCACGGTAGAGTCAACGTCGCAGAGGGCGACGATGCGGACGCCCTTGATCTTCTGGAGCTCCTTGATGTGCTCCATGCCGCGGCTGCGGAAGCCGACGACGGCGACGCGAAGGTCACCGTTAGCACCAGTGGATTGCGCGAAGCTGCGGGCGCTGAGGCCAGCCACCGCGGTAGCGATGGCCGTGTTCTTGATGAACGATCGACGATTGAGTTGGGACATAATTGAGGACTTGGGGTGACAACCGAGCATATGGAGTTTCGGTTGCAGTCGAGTAACTTCCTAAGCGAAGCCCAGCGGCTTCGGGGTCGGGTGGGGAAGTTTTTGCCGTCTCACGCTGCGAATAGCCTGCGAATAGAAGGGGTTATGCCCGGAAAGGCCTGAGATTTAGTTACGCTAACTACTGATGGACAGTGACTTATATTGTTTATAAGTCTGGGCCGCCGTTCCGGGCACTACTTCACGGTTCGCAGGTATTCCCGGATGGCTTCGAATTGCTCGGCGCCCTTGCCGTCAAGCGGGTCGGTGAGCTGGGTCATGCCTTCGGGGTCGGCGTACTTCGGCATCTTGGTTTCGGGATCGATGCGGGTCGGGGCCATCACCCAGCGCGCGAAGTAACCTTTGCGGAGTCGCTCGGTGGATTGCACGAAGTTGATCGCCGGGGCTTCGAAGACGGCGGTGGCGGCTTGGTCGCCCAAGCCGTGGCATTGGATGCAGTTAAAGCCACCGCTATTCCCCAGCAGCGTTTCCCCAAACTTCACCTTGGCTTCATTCGGAGCGGCTTCAGCAGGTTCCTGTTGCGGGAAGCCGTGCTGGTGCGCGAAGCCGAGCGCAAGGCCTTCAGCGTAGTGCGCGAAGCCCGGCATGCGTCCAATCAACCACGGGCGTGGCTTGGCTTCGACTTGGCCCGCCAGGAATTTCACGAGCCAATCGTTGCGTAGCTTCTCGCCCGTCCAGGTGAGCGCGGGGACAGGAGCATCGGGGACGGGTTCGCCTTCGACATGTTCCTTGGCGGGCAGGACGGCGCGCAGTTTACGGGACTCGTCGTCAACCTTCGCCCAGGTACTGCCGGCGTTATCGCGTGCATGGCAGGCGATACAGTTCAGGTCTTTGATCTGGCGCGTGGCGAATTCGGCGGGGACATCCTGTTTCAAGGACGCGAGGTCCGTGCGCAGAAAGGCGGTCAGGGCAGCGCGTTGTTCGACACTCAGGGCATAGTCGGGCGCAGTCCCACGCGTGGCGGCCGTGCTCGCCAAGCAGCCTTTGTCCTCGGCTTTCTGCACGATGACTAAGGCGGGCTGCGTCGTAGCCGGCATACCGGCGTGGCAGTTGAGGCAGCCGGCGCTGAGGAGCAGCTGGCCGCCGCGGGTGGCGTCGCCCAGGATGGCCTTGCGTTTAATCATGCGTCCATTGAGCAGGAGATAAGTGGCGAGCTGCGTGCTTTCCTCATCGTTAAGGCGGAAGTGCGGCATCCGGGTAGCGGCGTAGTTGGCACTGGGGTCCTTGAGAAAAGTCGCGAGGGCCTCAACGCGCATGTGATACTTATCCGTGAGGTGGGCGAGGGGAATTCGCCCATGGCTCGGGCTACCCGCGACTTCCGCGTCAGGGCGTTGGTGGCAACCGATGCAACCAAGGTTCGCAAAGAGTGCCCCGCCGGCGAGTCCGTCCTCGGCCTTGGGCTTCGTGCCGGCCTTAGGCGCTTCGCCCATGCTCAGTGCCGCGGCGAGGTCGGCGGCCTTCTGCGCCGCGTCCGGGCCCGTGAAAACCTTGGGCATGTGCGTGCCTGGGCGAATGGAGTGTGGGTCGGCAATCCACTCCGTAAGGAAGTCAGGATTATATTTTGTGCTGAAGCCGCTGAGTAAGGGCGCGAGCTGACCGAGCTCTGGCATGCCTTGTCCCTTGGCGGGAATCTTGGCGGCATCGGCGTGGCAAGCGGCGCAATTTAATTGCGCGAAGAGGAGTCGGCCAGCGCGGAGGCGTTCGCCTGTTTGCTCGGCGGGGGTGGGCTCATGCGCAAGCGCCATCGGCGGCACGGGCTCGAGCGGGAACTCTTTCGACTGCCAGAAGAAGCGAACGAAGCTGTCGCCTTGCGCGGCGCTGGTGAACTCGGCGGAAATCTTGTTAGCACCTTGGTTAATCTGAATCGTCTTGGGGCCAGTGCCGTCCCAGACGACCTGACCGTTAATCGTGCACTTAAAATTGCCCGACGTTTCTGCGCTGAAGGTAAAGTTGCCGCGGATGGAAGACTCAATCTGGCCTTCCCACTTCGCAGTGAACGGGCCGGCTTTGAGGAAAGGCGTGATGGGTTGGCCGGCCGGAACGAAGAGGGCGAGCATACGATCCGTGCGCACATCGGTCTGGCCGCCGGCAGTGAAGCTCGCGCTGAGGCCTGGCTCAGCGCCGAAGACGGACGTCGCTAGGGCGAGGAGCACTAGGCAGGGAAGGGCGAGGAGGCGACGGAACGTCATGGCTACGGGTCGCACCTTATTGCGTCAGTTCGCCCGCCCAAGGCAAGCGTCCAGCAACAAAAAGGCCCGGCGTTAAGCCGGGCCTTCGTTCAGAGACGCTTAGGGGGATTACTTTGCGAAGCTACGGTAGTCTTCGCCCTGCTTCTCCGGCACCACGTTAATCGTGTTACAGACTTCATCAGGCACACGCGAACCGTCAACTGCCTTGAGGTTCATCTTGATACGCATCTGCTCAACTGGCTTGAGACCGGGGACTTCGAGGAAGATCGACTTGCCGTCGGCCGAAACCGTCACCGATTTGATGGCCACGGGGTCCGTGCCTTTCTCGCCAGGCTTGCTGACCTTGTAGTCCGCGGAGCCATAAGCGCCCGAGTACAGGTAGTTGTATTGCTCGATCGAGTAATTCTGAACGTCGCCGGCAGACTTCTTGTCGAGGGCGCCCGAGAAGCCGATGGTGATGCCCTTGGTCGTGACGTGCAGGGATTCCTGCATGGTGACGGACTTGCCGGTGTAGCGGACGCGGTGAATAGCGCCGTCCTTCACGCCGTTGGTCTGCCAACCCTTGAGGCCGGAGGTGTAGAGCTGACCGTCGATTGGGTTAAAGCGACCGCGCATCTGCCCCGTGGTGAACTTCAGGGGGAACTTGACCACGCCGCCTTGGGCAACGTCGCCGACGCGTTCCTGGAGGACGCCAAAGAGGGAGGACTTGCCATAGGAGAGGTAGAGCATGCGGCCTTCGAAGGGACCCCACTTCTTGCTGGTGACCCAAGTCTGTCCGCCGTTGGAGTTGTCGACGTCATACGGAATCCAGCAGAGGTGTGTGCCGTACTTGGTGGGCGGGGTGTCTTTGTGCGCAAGATCAGGAACTTCAACGAAGTCACCAGGCTTCGAGAGATGGATATAGTCAGCCGGCACCCAGGTGCCTTGGTTGTCGCCGTTCGAGATTTCTCCGTTGGGGCCGACGCCCATACCGTTCGGGGCCCGGATGCCCGTGGCGTAGACTTCGAACTTCTTACCGTCTGGGGAGACCTTAAAGATGCAACCATGGTGGTCGCTGAGCGGACCCCAGCCACGGCCACCTGGATTTACGGGGCCGCCCTTTAGGAAGTAGAAGTTACCTTGGGAGTCGGTCTGGAGGTCGAAGGTGAACTCGTGGAAGTTCGAGGTAACTTGGACGTCATTATTGAAGTTCTCGTAGAAGTCGGCCTCGCCGTCGCCGTTGAGGTCATGCAGGCGCGTGATTTGGTCGCGACCGAGGACATAGAGCTGTTCGTTGACGACCGTCAGGCCGAGGGCGTGGAAGATGCCGGTGGCGTAGCGGTGCCAAGTGATCTTGCTCAGCTTATCATCGGACACCTTGCCGACCCAGACGTCGCCACTCCAGGTGGAGAAGGCGATGCGTCCGTCCTTGAAGAAGGCGAGGGCGCCGACGCGCATCCAAGACTTATAAGGGTTGTTTTCGGGGATGGTGACGTTGTCGACGAGGTAGGGGGCGTTCAGAATTTCCGCGAGTTTGTCCTGCAGGGCGGCCTTCTTGTTCGCGTCGGTGGCCTTTGCGAGCTGTTCCTTGACGGTGTCGGCCTGCTTGGCTTGGTCGACTTCGCCGAGGACGCCTTCGGTGACGACGTCCTGCTTCCAGTGGCCTTCGCCGCCCTTGGTGAAGGTGCGGAGGTCGGCGGGCTTGGCGCTGCCGGCGGCGGCCTTAGTCAGGGCACCGACGTCCTTGCCACCATGGGCGAAGGAGACCTTAAAACTGGCACCTGCGGCGACCTTGCCGAGCTTAAGCACGAGCACATTTCCGTCGGTGGTCAGTATGCCGTTGACGCCTTGGACGGCGACTTCGGTCGGGAGTTCATCGCCCGCCTTGCCCTTGGAAAGCGTGAGCGAAGCGTTGAGGCCGTTGGCCTTCATGCTGCCGCCATAGGGGAGGTCAGCGAGGCGGACGGATTCGTTGAGTTCGCCCGAGACGACGGTGAAGCTGCGGCTGATTACTTTAACGCCGCCGATGGTTTCGAGCTCAGCGCTTTCGAGGAGGCTGGCGCCGCCGACAGTGTAGGCGAAAGTAACACGATCGCCGGCGAGGTAGAGGCCGACATACTTGGAGTGTTCGCGTGGGAGCGGGCCGAGCGGGATCGACGACATGACGTTAGCCGGGCCAACGGGGAGTTTGCGTGGTTCGGCAAAGCTGCCGTTCTGGCTCCAGCCGGGACCGGGGTTGGTTTCGGCAAAGAGGTCGGCACCTTCGGCCGGAGCCGGGTTGGGACCGTGCGCGCCATCGAAGGCGACGCCCTTGCGCTTGAACCAGCCGCCGGACCAAAGGCCAGCGCCGCGGAGGGTTTCGGTGTCGAAGGCATAACCGGCATCTTCGGCGCCAAGGTTCACCAAGATGGCCTTATTGGCCGCACAGCCCTTCTTCTCAAAAGGGTTCTTGCCTTGGGTATTGTCGATGGAGGCGCTGAAGAAGCGACCGTAGTCCATCTCCATGAATTTTCCGGTCGGCTTAGCCGCGGCTTTCTTCGGGGCGTCAGCCTTTTTCGGGGCGTCCGCGGCTGGGGCCGTAAGGGCCGAGAGCGCGAGAGCGGTCAAGGCCACGAGGGTACGTGTGTGGGTGAACATAGAGGGGTAAGGGGTGGGGTGCCCAGGGGTCTAAAAGGATTGAACCTGACCCTTTGGGCTGTCGATGGGATTTATGAGTCTAAATGAGGCGAAAGGTTCCCGAATGATTAGGGGATAGGGGATTGGGGATAGGGGTTGGGGGATGGGGGCTGAAAAGATGCAGTGCAAAAGTGCAAGGGTGCAAAGGTGCACAGGTAACTACTTCGGGGCGAGGTAGGGTCAGCACTGCGTGCTGACCTAGTTGCCTTAAGGTATGGGCGCGACTGCGTCGCGTCCGACCCCCTTTATCGGTACTCTGTACTCCGAACGCTCGTTCATCTTTGCACCTTACCCATCCCCCATCCCCTACTTCCTCCCGTACTTCCAACACCCCGGTAGGTGATCCTGATAGACCCCGATGGCTTGGAGAGTGGCGTGCATAATCGAGGGGCCGACGAATTTCATGCCGCGCTTGCGGAGTTCCTTGGAGAGGTGTTCGGCCAAGGGTGAGGTCGTAGCCATCCGATTACGCTTTGCAGGGAAAGCCTTTGCCTGGCCCCAGAGCCAAGCGTCGTAACTACCGAACTCGGCTTGAACCGCCAAGAAGGCACGCGCGTTGCCTTTGGCGGATTCGAGTTTACCGCGGTGCCGGACGAGTCCGGCGTTCTGCATGAGCCCATCGATTTTCTTCGCATCGAAGCGCGCGACTTTCTTCGGGTCAAATCCCGCAAAGGCTTTGCGGTAGTGCTCGCGCTTGCGGAGCACTGTTAACCACGAGAGCCCGGCCTGCGCGCCTTCGAGGATAAGTTGCTCGAAGTGCTGTCTGTCGTCATGCACGGGCACGCCCCATTCGTCGTCATGGTAGGCGACATAGATCGGGTCATCCCCGCACCAGAAGCAACGGGTCTTATTCTTAGCCACGGTCAGCCTTTGGCGGAAAGCCCGCGCAGCCAAGTGACCCAACCTGCCGGGAGCCCGCGGGCTAAGGCGCCGCGCACAATCTTTTCGTGGTATACTTTCGAGGGGAGGTGCGGTCCGGTGATGTCAATGACTTTGAAGGCATCACATTCGAGCGGGCATTCCTCGACGCCGGCTTCCCAAACGGTGACAGTGACGCGCTTGTAGGGCGACCCTTCGGCCTCCGCGAGGCGCTTCCAGTCGTCCAAGGTGAGTTCGTAGATGGCTCCCCAGACGCCAGGCGAATCCATGTCTTCTAAGATATCGGCCGATCCGCCACCCCAAGTCGTGCTCATGTGCGTGAACGCGAGGCGGTGCTTGGGCAGGAAGGCCTTCCCGCGGTACTGCAGGCCCGGGCAGCGTCGTTCCATCTGAGCGGCGTCAAGGTTAGAGGCGTAAGCGAAATAATACCGGCTCATTAGGAAGGAAGGTGAACTGTGCCCTAAACCGCTCCGGAGGCAAGAGGGGACGGCGCGCGAAGCGCGAGAAAGCTAGAAGCCGTGCAAAGGTGTAAAGGTGAACGAGAGCTCGGAGGACAGAGGACGGAGGCGGAGGGGGGCAAGGTGGCTGGAGTATGGTTGGCTAGGGGGTTGTGAGGTAGGGACCGCACCACGTGCTGTCCTAAAAGATTACGGAGTACAGATTACGGAGTACCGATAAAGGGGGTCGTGCGCGACGCAGTCGCGCCCCTACCACCGAACGCAGCACCTATGATCGACGCAGAGCGAACTAAGGTAGGGGCACGATTCATCGTGCAGTCCCTTGATGGAGGACGCGGCGAAGCCACGCCCCTACCCGCGAGCGCAGCTCGCGAGAGGCAGCTAGGTCAGCACGCAGTGCTGACCCTGCCTCGCACCAATGTAGCCACCTGTGCACTTTTACACCTTTGCACCTTTCCACTTAACTCTCCAGCCAGCCAGCCCCTTTTTGTTCTCTAGAACTTCTTCGCCACGCCGACGTAGACCGAGCGGGGTTGGGCTCCGTAGCCCAACGCTGAGGGTGGGGCGGTTTCGCCCCCGATGTTTTCCAGGCGCAACGTCAGGTCCGTCGAGTCGTTCCACGCAAAGCGCGCCCAGCCGCGCCAGACTAACGAGTTTGGCAGGTCGACGCGTTGGAAATTATCCCAGTCGAAGTCGACGCGCCCATGCAGTAGCGTGACGCCGGCGCCGAAGCTCCAGCGTTCCGTGGGCGTGATCTCGGTACCGGCCGAGAGGGTGAAGGTCGGCCGACGCAGCAGGGACTCCCCAGCGGCGATGACGCCCAAGTAATTGGTCAAGGCCTTGGTCTGCAGGGCGGTGGCCGCCCCGAAGAGGCGAATGCCCTTGGTCGGACGGGCTTCGACGCCGAGTTCGACCCCGCGGGTGCGGGCTTTGGCGATGTTGAAGGTTTTATAATTATCGTTGGGGTCGTAGTCGATCAGGTCAGTCAGGTTATTTTCAAACGCGACGAGGGTCCAGTTCGGGCCGGATGCATCCGTGCTATTAAAGCGTAGGCCAGCTTCGAAGGCGCGGTTGGCTTCGGGGCGAAGGATGAGGTTTTGCGAAGTGCCGTAAGCCAGGTCATTCGCCGAGGGCGCACGGTAGGCGCTGGCGGCCTTTAAGTGCGTGGCGACTTGTTTATTAAAGGTATGTCCCCAGGTTACTTCCCCCGTCGTCTTGCCCGCGAAGTCGCTGAAGTCATCGCGTCTCGCGCCGACCTTAAATCGGTCGGAGGCCGTGGGCTTCCAGTCGGCATGCGCCCACAGTCCGAACGATTCAATCGTGTTCGCCCACGGGGTCGCATAGGCGAGCTGATCAAAGGCATTCCTCTCGTAGGTGGCCCCGAGGCCGAACGAGAGGTCAGCGCGCGCTTTCCAATCC
>CAIYAN010000026.1 GCA_903924185.1 uncultured Opitutia bacterium
GGCTTCGGCTCGTTCGTTGGTTTCCCAGAGGACTTGGCACTTAAGGATAAAGCCTTCGGGCGTTTGGTCCAATTGGTAGGCTTGAATCAGGCGCGAGGTCTCGCTGTAGTTGCCGCGGAGGAAGTTGGCCTGGGCTTGGGCAATCTGTAGGTCGCTCTTGATGCCCGCGTTAAGGCCGGCCATCGGCAGGTACTTCTTCGCACAGTCGATGATGCGCTGATCCTGGTCTAGCATGAAGCCGCGGTAGAGGAAGGACCGGAAGTGCGTTTGGTCATCCAGCGAGAATTCTAAGGATTCCTCGAGGATCTGGTAGGCGTCGAGCGGTCGGCCAAAGGCGAAGAAGAGGTCGGCACAAAGGCGCTGCGCCTCGAGGTTCTTGGGGGCGAGGTTCGCGCCGGTACCGATATACTTGGAGAACTCAGCGTAGTCTTGCCGGACGAGCGCCGCCTTGGCCACCGTCACGTAGTATTCGCCTTTGTGTTGAAGGTGGGCAATCCGCCCGTATTCCTCACGGCTCTTTAGCATGAGCGCCCGTTCCCGTCGCCGGACTTCTTCCTTGGTCAGTGGGAGGTTGGCGAACCAGTTCCCGATAGAGTCAGGGAAGTAGAGGTATATGTCCCCGCGCCGGGTCGTCGTGATGCCGCCCATGTAGCGTTCTTTAAAGTAGTAGGCCTCGGAGCCGAGGAGCCAGGCCGCCAGGGCCGTCACCGGTATGACCCAGGCCAAGCGCGGCCAATTGGGACGGTAGGCCAAGTCATGGTAACCTTTCTGCTCCACCACTACCAAACCCAGCAGCAACCGGCGGGCCCGTTTGTTGCCCGGGCCCTGTCCATAGACGTAAGAGGGATCGTCGGCCATCGCTGCAACCAATCAATCCCTGACCCGCTTTACGGCAAGAGCGGAGTGGCGCCGTTCACAGTGCGTCCGTAATTTCCGCGAGGTCGTTGGTCGGAGCCTGACAGGTCGGGCCGACGCAAAGCTGGAAAGCGGGGGTTTCCGGCGAAGGGACGAGTAAGACGCGGCGATGGGGGCGGGCGTGGGCTGAGGTGTTTACCTGCCCGCTTAAGGTGGCCTGGAGTGCGTCCAGATTGGCGCCAGGGGCGTGCTTGAGGACGGCGTGCCCCATCGCGTAGTGGGTGAGGCCTTCTAAGGCGTGGGCGACCCCGTTAGGGACGTTGCGGGCCATGCCGCCGTAGGCTTGCGCGAGGTCTTCAAGGGTTTGGCGCCAGCGATCTTCGCCCGTCAGCGTGTAGGCCTCCGCGCATACGTGAATCATGGCGGAGTTCCCGGCGGGGACTGCGTTATCAAACCAGTCTTTCTGGCGGACCGAAAGGTCGTCGCGACCCGCGGGTGCGAAGAAGAAGCCAACGGCGTGCGCGTCGGCGAAGCGGTCGGTCGTAGCCTGCATGAGGGCACGGGCCCGGTCGGAGAAGCGTCGGGACTCACTGGGGAGTCCCCAGGACGCGTAGGCCGCGAGCGCGAGTTCGGCCTGGGCGAACCAAGCGTAGTCGGTGAGGTTGCCTGTCAGCGAGGCTAGGTCGCCGTGTGCGACTGATCGGAGTGTAGGCGAAGCTCCCTCCGCGGCGAAGAGTTTCCAGGCGCGGGCTTCGAGGTCGGCCGCGAGCGTGAACCAATCTTTGCGACCGAAAATCCAAGCGGCCTTCGCCAAGGCGCGGATGAGCAGGGCGTTCCAGCCGAGCAAGGCCTTGTCGTCGCGCTCCGGCTGCGGCCGTAGGTTGCGAGCGGCGAGCAGCTGGGCGCGGGCACCCGCGAGGCGGTCGCGTTCGGCGATTTTCGCGCGGAGCTTCGGAATGTTCGCCCCTTCGAAGTTGCCTTGGTCGGTCAGGCCATAGGCGGCAGCGAAGGGCAGGGCTTCTTCACCGAGCAAGGCCACAATCTCGGCAGGCTTCCAGACATAGGTGGTCCCTTCCTCGTGGTGGGTGTCCGCGTCGAGCGCACTGGCGTAGAGGCCGTTCGGTAGGCGCATCTCCCTCTGTAGCCAGTCAATGGTTTCCTCGCAGATCCGCGCATACAACGGGTCGCGGTAGCGGGCCCAGGCTTCGGCGTAGGTGCCGAGTAACTGGGCGTTGTCATACAGCATCTTCTCGAAGTGCGGTACGGTCCAGTCGCGGTCCACACAGTAGCGGTGAAAGCCGCCACCGATTTGATCAAATAGCCCGCCGCGAGCCATCCCGCCGAGCGTCACCGTGAGCACGGCGTCGAGTCGCGTGGCCAAGGCCCGGTCTTGTTCGACGGCGGCGGTGCTCCGAATCGCGAGTAGGAAATCCACCGTCGGTGGGGATGGGAACTTTGGCGCGCCACCGAAGCCACCATAGGTGTCATCATGCTGTTCGCAGAGTCGTTTGGCCGCCGCGAGCAGGTCGGCGGGCTGCGGTGAACTGCCATCCGCATCGGGTGCCCGCGTCAGGTGCGTCAGGTTCTGGGCAATGGCATCGGCGTTCGCGGCGAGTTCGTCCTTATTCCGGTGGAAGAAGTCCGACACCCGCATCAGCAACTGTGGCCAGGGGACTTGGCCCTGCCCACGATCTTCCGGCGGGAAGTAGGTGCCGCCGAAGAAGGGACGTCCGTCGGGGAGGCAGAAGCAGTTGAGCGGCCAGCCACCATGGCCGTTGATCATCTGGACGGCGTCCATCATCAGCTTGTCGACTTCAGGGCGTTCCTCGCGGTCGACCTTGATGCAGACGAAGTGCTTATTCATCAGTTCCGCGATATAGGGCTGCTCGAAAGATTCCCGCGCCATGACGTGGCACCAGTGGCAGGAGGAGTAGCCGACCGAGACGAGCACGGGTTTGCCTTGGGCTTGGGCGGCGGCAAAGGCCTCAGTGCCCCAAGGCCACCAGTGCACGGGGTTGGCCGCGTGCTGTTTCAGATAGAGGGATCGCTCTTGGGCCAGTCGGTTAGACACCCTCGCAAGGTTGCGGCTCTTTGGCCGGGTGCAACCCTCGAGGTTTTGGTCTGTTCGTCTTGCAGGGGCAGGGGGTGGGCTTAATCCTCGTCCTACCCATGCGGCGCCTCTTCCTTGCCCTTTTGCTCGCCACCGCAGCCGTCCCGGCCGTTGAGGTGCAGCTGGTCTTTGACGATAAGGCCGACGAAGAGAAGCTGAAGGCCTTCGGCGCCCGCTCGGTTGAACTCATCAAGGAATGGGAACCCAAGATTGCCATCGTCCTCGGTACGGCCGAGGCCAAGCGGCCTAAGCAGATCACGGTCCGCTTTAAGGACATGGACGGCGTGGCCTTCTGGGACGGAAAAGCCATCACGGTCTCGAGCCGCTATGCCCTGAAGCACCAAGACGACGTGATGTTGGTGGTTCATGAGCTGACCCATGTGCTCCAGGGCTACCGCAAAATCCCCAGCTGGATGACCGAAGGCATCGCTGACTATGTGCGCTTTGGCATCGCCGAGGAAGGGAAGTTTGGCATCCGCATCGACCCAGTGAAGAACAAGCCGCGCGATTCCTACCGCGTGACGGGCTACCTGATTCTGCAGGCCGAAAAACGCCACCCTGGACTGGTCAAGAAACTACACCTCGCTGGCGTGTCCGGCGGCGAGGTCGAGAAGGTCTGGTCCGAGCACTGCGGCCAGACGATTGATGAGACTTGGGCTGCGGTCGTGCCCGCCAAGACGAAGTAAGTATGTCGACGATCCGCATACTCGACCCGACGGTCGCCAACCAAATCGCCGCTGGCGAAGTGGTGGAGCGCCCCGCCGCGGTCGTTAAAGAACTTCTCGAGAACGCCCTAGATGCCGGGGCGACGCGCGTGGTCGTGGATTTCTCCCGCGGCGGCAAAGCCCTCACGGTCGTCGAAGATAATGGCAAGGGGATGACGCCGGAAGAGGCGCTCCTGAGCCTCGAGCGTCATGCGACCAGTAAGATCCGACTCGCCGCCGACCTCGACCGCATCACGAGCTTTGGCTTCCGCGGTGAAGCCCTACCTTCCATCGCCAGCGTGGCGCGCTTCACCCTGCAGACGCGTCCCGCTTCCGCACCTTCCGGCACCGAACTGCTGATCAACGGTGGTCGGGTCGTGCATCAGCGTGAGCATGGCATGGCCCCCGGCACGCGCATCGAAGTTACCAACCTTTTCCACCCCGTCCCCGCCCGCCTCAAGTTCCTGAAGTCCGATGAGACCGAGGCCGCGCACATCATCCGCTTGGTGCGCCTCTATGCGGTCTCACACCCGCAGGTGGGTTTTCTGCTGCGCGAAGATGGCCGCGAGATCTTCCGTTCGCCGGGTAATGTCCCGCTCCTCGACCGCGTCCGGGAGATCTGGGGCCGACAGGTCGCCGATGAGGTTAGCCTGATGCCAGTCTTCGAACGCGACGGCATGCGCCTGAGCGGACTTTTGGGTAAGCCCGGCGTGAGTCGCGGTACGCGCCAAGACCTAGTGACGGTCGTTAACGGCCGCCCCGTCGACAGCCGCACCATGGCCTTCGCCTTGACCGAGAGTTATCACACGCTGATTCCAAAGGGGCGTTACCCGTTAGCCTTCGCCTTCCTCGAAATCGACCCGGCTTGGGTCGATGTGAACGTCCACCCCGCGAAGCGTGAGGTGCGTTTCCGCGATGAGGCCCGCGTCCGCGGTTTCCTTATCCAGTCTGTCCTCTCCGTGCTTCTGGCTCGGGTGGACGACGGGTTGCCCACGACGACGATACCGGCGATCACGCCGACCCTCGTACCGTCGTTCGTTGCCCCAACGGTTACCGCCGGTGCCGCTCCACTGGCTGTCCCCTTGCCGACGTCGACATATGTGGCGCCCGTTTCCGCCCCGCTGGCGTCCGCTCCGGCCGCCAGCAGTTCGCTGCGTCTGAGTTGGCGTCTGCTCGCGCGTCTGCGCGAAGAGCGGGCGGTCTTCGAAACTCCGACGGGCTTGGCTATCCTCGATATTGGCGCTGCCCACCAGCGCGTACTCTACGAAGATATTCTCCGCCAGTTCTCCGAACACAAGCCCGTCAGCCAGCCCTTGCTGGTGCCCTTGACCATCGAGCTAGAGCCTTTGCCTGCGGCGGTGCTGAAAGAGCGCATGGGGCTATTACAGAGCGCTGGTTTCGAATTCGAGGAATACGGCCGTAATTTCTGGCGGGTGGGCGCGTTGCCAATCTGGCTAGACCCGGCGGATGCGCTGGGCTTCCTACGCGACCTACTCGCGGAGATGGCGCGCCGTGAAGGCGACTTTGGTCGTCCGGCCCTGGCTTACGACGCCTTGGCGCGGATGGCGGTTAATAAGGCCCGCCGGAAGGGCGATGCCTTGGCCGATGGCGAGCTCCTCGAACTTGTGCAGGCGCTCTTCCGGACCGCCCAGCCAGGAACGGACCCGAAGGGCCGCCGGACGTTTGTGGAGTGGACGGATGCCGACCTCGGCCGGCGTTTCAGCTGATCAGCGGCGCCCGCCTTTACGGCGTTGTTTGGCGGGGGCCGGCTTGCCTGTCCGCAGTGCTTCAATCTGGTCGCGCAACATCGCGGCCTTCTCGAACTGGAGTTCATCCGCGGCCTCTAACATCTCCGTCTCAAGGTCAGCCAGGACTCGGGCCACATCGCGGTCATCGGTGCCTTCGGCCACCGCGAGTAGGGCTTCTTCTTCGTCGACGAGGCTTTCCTCGATTGCCCGGACCGTGCTCTTGGGCGTGATGCCATGCTTCACATTGTAAGCCTGCTGGCGCTTGCGTCGGTCGCCGCAGATGGTCAGCGCGCGCGTCAGTGATTTCGTCATCACGTCAGCGTAGAGCAGAACCTTACCGTCAACGTGACGGGCGGCGCGGCCAGAGGTCTGGATGAGGCTCGTCTCGCTGCGCAGGAAGCCTTCCTTGTCCGCGTCGAGGATACCAACCAAGGCCACTTCAGGTAAGTCGAGGCCTTCGCGGAGTAGGTTAACGCCAACGAGGACGTCGAACTTACCTGCCCGCAGGCGGCGTAAAATCTCCACGCGCTCGATGGCGTCAATGTCGGAGTGGAGGTACTCCACCTTCAGCCCGTGCTCGCGCATGAAGTGCGAAAGGTCTTCGGACATCCGCTTCGTGAGTGTGGTGACCAAGGTGCGCCAGCCGAGTGCGGCTACCCGCTTGGCTTCACCGATGATATCCTCCACCTGACCGCGAATCGGCCGGACCTCCATGACAGGGTCGAGCAAGCCGGTCGGGCGGATGACCTGTTCGGCGATGACGCTGGAGACTTTATACTCATAGGGCGCGGGCGTGGCCGAGACGTAGACCGTCTGACCAGAAATCGTATCAAACTCCTCGGGCCGTAACGGACGGTTTTCCATCGCCGACGGTAGGCGGAAGCCGAAGTCGACCAGCTTTTCTTTGCGCGCGCGGTCACCGTGGTACATCCCGCCGATCTGCGAGACCGAGACGTGGCTTTCGTCGATGAAGATCAGTCGGTCGTCTGGGAAGAAGTCTAGAAGGCAGTGCGGGCGCTCGCCTGGCCGGCGGCCGGCCATATGCATCGAGTAATTTTCAATGCCCGAGCAAAAACCCGTTTCGCGTAGCATTTCGAGATCGTGCTCAACCCGCATCCGAATGCGTTGGGCTTCGATGAGCCGGTTGGACTTTTCGAAGAACGCCACGCGTTCCTCGAGTTCGGCCCGGATGGCCTCGGCGGCCGTCTTAACGCGGGCAGGCGAAGTGACGTATTGGTTGGCGGGGTAGAGGTCGAACTTATCAAGCGTCTTACCCGGACGCACGGTGACGGCATCGAGTTCCCGAATTTGCTCGAGCGTGTCACCCCAGAATTCCAGCCGGATGGCTGATTCCATGTAGGCTGGCCAGATATCGATAGTCTCGCCGCGGGCGCGGAAGGTGCAGCGCTCGAGGATGGCGTCGTTACGAGAGTATTGGTTGGCGACTAGCCGCGTCAGGAGCTCGTCGCGCTTGATGACCAAGCCCTGGCGGAGAGGAATCATCAGCGCCAAGAAGTCCTCGGGTGACCCTAAGCCGTAAATACAGGAGACCGAGGCGATGACAATGACATCACGCCGGGAAAGCAGGGCGCTGCTGGCACTGATGCGCATGCGTTCGATGTCCTCGTTGATAGCCGAGTCCTTCTCGATGAACGTATCCGTCTGCGGGACGTAGGCCTCGGGCTGGTAGTAATCGTAATAGCTGACGAAGTATTCGACCGCGTTCTCGGGGAAGAAGTGTTTGAACTCCGAGTAGAGTTGGGCCGCCAGCGTCTTGTTGTGCGAGATGATCAGCGCCGGCCGTTGCTGGCGCGCGATCAGGTTCGCCATGGTGAATGTCTTACCCGAACCCGTCACGCCGAGCAGAGTCTGGCGCGCATTCCCCGCCGTGAGGGAGGCGTCCAAGGTGGCGATGGCCGTGGGCTGGTCGCCCATCGGTTGGTAATCGGAATGCAGACGGAACTCCATACCGCTTAGTCGAGACGCCCGCGCACGAGCCAGCCGGCGTCGACCTCGGAGAGGTCCTTCACGATGCGATGGGCGTTTTGCGGGAGGAGGGCTTCGCTCGTATTAGTGGTCGCTAAAGCAATGGTGATGAACCCGCCGGCGAGGCCGGCTTGGATACCCGAGAAGGAATCCTCGAAGACGAACGACGCTGCGGGGTCGCCGCCCGCCAAGGTGCAGGCCTTCAGGAAGACCTCGGGGTCGGGCTTGCCGCGGGAGACATCCTCACTGCTGACGGCGCCTTCGAAAAAGACGCCCAACCCGAAGAGCTCGAACGCGAGTGCCAGATTTTCCTTCTGCGTCGAGGTGCCGATGACGCAGGGAATTCCCGCGGTCTGGAGTGCGCGGAGCAGCTCGAAGACACCGGGCAGGACGCGGATGTGCCCTTGGCGGGCAATCACTCGATAGAGCTCTTCCTTGCGATAGGAGAGGCGACGGACCTCCTGAGGGTCGCGCGTCCACTGGAGGATATCAGGGATGATGAGCTCGTTGCGCTTACCGAAGCCGCGGACGAAGTGGTCAGGAGGTAGGGGGAGTTTCTCTTCGACCGCTAACTGTTCCCAAGAGCGTTCATGGGCGACGGCGGAGTCGACGACGACCCCGTCCCAATCA
>CAIYAN010000027.1 GCA_903924185.1 uncultured Opitutia bacterium
AGTTCGGCGTTCGTCGATTTTAGTCTTACTGGCCGCTGCCTCGACGTTGCTCGCCGAAGAGCGCGTTGAGTTTAACCGCGACATTCGGCCGATCTTCTCGGACACCTGCTTCGCTTGTCACGGGCCCGACGAAGCAAAGACCAAGGGGAAGCTGCGCTTAGATTCCCTGGACGCTGCTCGGCGAGGCGGGAAGTCCGGCGACCCGGCCATCGTTCCGGGCCACCCCGAGCGCAGTGCGGTGATGAAGCGGTTGCTGACGACAGACGCGGACGATCACATGCCGCCCGCAGAGTTCCATAAGGTTCTCTCTAAAGACCAAATCGAGTTGGTCGGTCGTTGGATTAAAGAAGGGGCCGTCTATCAAGGCCACTGGGCTTTCCAGACGCCCAAGAAACCGGCGGTACCCACCATTCCTACGGGCGGCAACGCCATCGATGGTTTCGTCGCCCAAGTTCGCACCGCCAAAGGCTTGAGTGGCACCCCGGAAGCCAGCCGCCCGACCCTACTCCGCCGCGCCGCGCTCGACCTGACCGGCCTACCACCCACCGAGGCAGACCTCGCCGCCTTCCTCGCCGACCCTTCCCCCGACGCTTGGTCCAAAGCCATTGATCGTCTCTTGGCTTCGCCACATTACGGCGAACGTATGGCGGCCCAGTGGCTCGACTTCGCCCGCTACGCGGACAGCAATGGCTTCCAGAGCGACACGACCCGTACGATGTGGCCTTGGCGCGATTGGGTCATCCGCGCCTACAATACGAATAAACCTTTTAATGCCTTCACGGTCGAACAGCTCGCGGGCGACCTTCTCCCCAACGCCACTGAAGACCAGATCATTGCCACGGGCTTCAACCGTAACCATCGCCTGAACGGCGAGGGAGGTCGGATCGTCGCTGAGTGGGCCGTCGAGACCGTCATCGACCGCGTCGAGACGACCGGCTCAACCTGGATGGCACTGACGATGAACTGCTGCCGTTGCCACGACCATAAGTACGATCCTATTTCCCAGAAAGAGTTCTACCAATTCTTTGCCTATTTTAATTCCAACGACGAATCGGGTGTCCTGGGCGAATTCGGTGGCGCTGCCTCGACCCGTAAGGGCGGGAACACCTCCCCGACCTACTCCTTCGCCACGCCTGAAGCGAAGGTCCGCCTCGCCGAAGTCGAAAAGGCCATCGTTGCCGCCGAACTAGCGGTGAAGTCCGCCGCCAAAGTTGTCCCCGCTGCGCAGACTGCCTGGGAGCAAAAACTGCGCCAAGGATTTGCCGGCAAGACCGCGACCTGGGCCATGCTGACTGGCACGCAAGCCGTCAGTAAAGGTGGTGCGTCATTGAAGCAGCAGCCCGACGGCAGTTGGCTCGCGGGCGGCACGAACCCCGACAAGGACGTGTACACCGTCACCGCTCCTGCTCCCACTGGCCAACTCACGGGCCTACTCCTCGAAGTCATACCTGACGCCTCCCTGCCCACGCAAAGCCTCGGACGAGCCCCGAACGGAAACTTCGTTCTGAGCGGCGTCGACGCGGTTTTGACCCTTGCTGACGGCAAGAAGGTCGAACTCGACTTTGTGGATGCGCAAGCCGACTTCAGCCAAGAAGGTTGGCCGATTAAGAGTCTGGTTGAAGGCGGCATGGCCACCAAGGCCGCCAAGGGCGCGAAGGGCGCGAAAAAAGCTCAGACCGCTCGCGCCAAGTCGGGTGCTGGCTGGGCCATTGGCGGTAACGACGCCGAAAATCGCGTCCCGCGAAAGGGCCTCTTCGTCCTCACACCGATTACGATACCCGCAGGAGCGACCCTGACCATCTCCTTGCGCTGCGAGACCCTCGCCAACCACAACGTCGGGCGCTTCCGCCTGAGTACGACCGGACTCCCCACTAGCCTCATCAGTTTGAAGGACACACCGCAAGCCGCGGAACTCCGGGCACTGATTCTGAAGGACCCCGCCACTCGTACCGCCGAAGATCGCAAAGTTATCACTAAGGCGTTTACCGAAAGCCCGGAACACCCGAAGCGGGCCGCCGACGCCCAACTAGCCAGCTTGGTGAACACCAAGAACATGCTTCCAGGCATCCTTGATGTCATGGTAATGAAGGAGCTCGCCCAGCCCAAGGACGCCTTCGTGTTGAACCGGGGAGAATACGATAAGCCAGGGGCTAAGGTAGAGCGAAAGCCTCCCGCCGTTTTACCACCCCTGCCCGCAGGTGAACCTAATAATCGACTCGGCTTCGCCCGCTGGCTGGTGAGCGGCCAGCACCCCTTGACCGCCCGTGTTTGGGTCAACCGTGCCTGGGAAAACTTCTTCGGCACCGGCTTGGTGAAGACCTCCGAGAACTTTGGCTCGCAAGCCGAATGGCCGAGCCACCCAGAACTACTGGACTGGCTCGCCGTGGACTTTGCGGAAAACGGCTGGGACATGAAGCGAATGCAGAAACTCATCCTCATGAGCCAAGCCTATCGCCAAACCACGGTCGTGACGCCCGAGAAACTGGAGAAGGATCCGGAGAACCGGTGGATCTCCCGCGGCCCACGCTTCCGTCTCCCTGCCGAAACCATCCGTGACCAAGCCCTCGCCGTGAGTGGCCTGCTCGTCCCTAAAGTCGGTGGCGTCAGCGTGAAGCCCTACATGCCTGAAGCTGTCTGGGACGAAACCAGCGTCTATGGTGATATGCGCAACTACAAGGCAGACACGGGCGAAGGCCTCTACCGCCGCTCGTTGTACACTATTTGGAAACGCACAGCGGCCCCGCCCTCGATGCTACTCTTTGACTCGGCTACCCGCGAGTTCTGTACCGTGAAGCGCTTCCGCAGCAACACCCCCATGCAGGCACTCTCGCTCCTGAACGAAATCACCTTTGTGGAAGCCTCGCGTAAATTAGGTGAGCTCGCCCTGCGCCAACCAGGGACCACCGATCAACGCTTAGCTTGGGCCTTCCAGCGCGTCACCAGCCGTCCTGGTACGGCGGCTGAACTCGCGGTCTTGCGCAAGGGACTTGACCGACGCCTCACGGCTTATGCGGCTGACTTACCGGCGGCTAAGAAACTCCTCGCCAACGGCCAAAGCGCCGTGCCGACCGACCTTGATTCGGCCCAACTGGCCGCCTGGACCGTCACCGCTAACGTGCTGCTTAACCTCGACGAAACCGTTACCCGCGAATGAACTGCAACGACCGCGACTTTCTCGGCCTTAACCCTGCCGATCAGCTGGCCCTCTCCCGCCGCACCTTCCTGAAGCAGTCCGCAGGCGGTATTGGCCTCGCTGCCCTCGGCTCGATTCTGGGCCCGTCGGCCTTCGCCGGCAAACCCGAGGTCACGGGCTTCCCGAGCTTCAAGCCGAAGGCGAAGAAGATCATCTACCTCTTTCAGTCGGGGGCACCGTCGCAGATGGACCTCTTCGACCCGAAGCCGGGGATGGCGAAATTCCGCGCCCAAGACCTCCCAGCGTCCATCCGTCAGGGCCAACGCCTGACCACGATGACCTCGGGGCAGAAGACGTTTCCGGTCGCCCCCTCGATCTTCAATTTCAAGCAGCATGGCCAGTCAGGTATGTGGTTCAGCGAGGTCATGCCGCATATGGCCAGCAAGGCAGACGAATGGTGCATGGTGCGCTCGATGTTCACCGAGGCCATCAACCACGACCCGGCCATCACCTTCATGCAGACCGGCAGCCAGTTGGCCGGTCGTCCTTCCATCGGCTCCTGGGCCAGCTACGGTCTGGGTAGCGAAAACGATAACCTCCCGAACTACGTCGTCATGTCGTCGTTCGGTAGTGGCCGTCCCGACGACCAACCGCTGTATGACCGCCTGTGGGGTGCCGGCTTCTTACCTTCAAAGCACCAAGGGGTGAAATTCCGGAACAAGGGCGAACGCGTACTCTACCTTAAGGACCCAGAGGGCATGAGCCGGGATATCCGCCGTGAATCGCTCGATGAAATCTCCGCACTGAACCAGCAACGTCACGGCGTCTTAGGTGACCCCGAAATCCAAACCCGTATCGCTCAGTATGAACTCGCATTCCGCATGCAGACGAGCGTGCCGGACCTGCTCGACTTCTCCAAGGAACCGCAACACGTGCTCGACCTCTATGGTCCCGATGTGAAGCGCCCGGGGTCCTACGCTTCTAACTGCCTCCTTGCCCGCCGCCTCTGTGAGCGCGACGTCCGTTTCGTGCAGCTCTTCCACATGGGCTGGGACCACCACGGTGGCTTACCGAAAGCGCTCAAGGGCCAGTGTGCCGATACGGACCATGCAACGGCTGGCCTGCTCACCGACCTCAAGCAGCGCGGTCTCCTCGACGATACCCTCATCGTCTGGGGTGGCGAATTCGGGCGCACTATCTACTCGCAAGGCGCCCTGACCGAGACCAACTACGGCCGCGACCACCATCCTCGTTGCTTCACTGTCCTCATGGCCGGTGCTGGCGTGAAAAAAGGTTACGTTCACGGGGAGACCGATGACTTCTGCTATAACATCGTGAAGGACCCAGTGCACGTGCACGACCTCAACGCGACGATCATGCACCTCATGGGTGTGGAACACACTCGCCTTACGTACCGCTACCAAGGCCGCGACTTCCGCCTGACGGATATTCACGGCGAATTAGTGAAAAAGGTATTGGCCTAAAAAGCTGAGTGGCGGGATTGATAGATAGACGAGGACGAGGAAGCGATGCTACCCTGTCCTCCGTACTCAGTACCCTGTACTCCGTACTCCGACCCACCCCTCACTTCCCCATCTGTTCCCGATAGAGTACTTTGAAGGAGTTTTCGGCGGGTCCTTTGACCCCTTCATTGACCATCATCGGGCGGACCTCTTTCCACCAAGCTTCATGTTTGGCAGCGAGTTCGACAACGACCTCGGGGTGCTGGGCGGCGATATCGGTGGTCTCGCCATAGTCCGCACTGAGATCAAAGAGCTGCCAGGTCGGCTTGGCGGGCGCTGACCCCACCGGCTCGCCCTGCGCGGCCGCCTTGGCCTTGGCCTTCCCCGCGGCCTGACCGTTGCCAGCGGCGACGAGGTGCCAGCGGGCGGTACGCACGCTGGTGTTGGAGTAATGACCTACCTCGGGGTCAGCCCCGTTCCAGCGACCGACGTGGGTGAAGAGCGTACGGTCGGGCCAAGCGACCTGCTGGCCGACCTTGGCCGTCAGCAACGGCAGCAAGCTACGTCCTTCCATCTGCGCCTGCATGGTCGCAGAGGCGGGCGTCCCGGTGAGCTCAAGGATAGTCGGGGCGACATCGATGTGTGCGGCGAGGGCCTTGACATCGCTCGGCTGGAAGCGTCCGGGCAAACGCCAGAAGGACATAGCTCGGATGCCGCCCATGAACGGGGTGCCCTTTTGCGCCCGCATCCCCGCGTTGAAGACCTTGGTGCCCGCGGTACCCCCGTTGTCGTTCATGAAGACGACCAACGTGTCTTGAGCCAAGCCAAGGGCCTCGATCTTCGCCAGGATTCGGCCGACGTTTTGGTCGATGTTATGGAGCATACCGAAGAAGTTTTCGGTGTCCTTCCCGAGCCCCTTGCCTTCATAGAGGGCGGCGTCCTCGGGCTTGGCGTTGTAAGGTGCGTGCGGTGCATTGGTGGCCACCCACGCGAGGAAAGGCCGCTTGGCGGCGGCCTCGCCTTCGATCCACCGGGTTGCCTGAGCAAAGAACTCATCGGTGCAGTAGCCAGCGGTCTTCACGAACTTACCGTTATGCAAAATCGTTGGCCCAAAATAGGAATTCTTCGGCACGTCGCCGCAGCTGCCCGTATAGCTCTGCCCGATACCGCCGGCGCCATGAATAAAAACTTCGTTAAAGCCGCGCTGGTTGGGCTGATACTGGGCCTCGTCGCCGAGGTGCCATTTGCCGAAGATGCCGGTGCGGTAGCCGGCCTTCTGCAGCTGCTCGGCCAAGGTCGCCGTCCCAAGGGCTAGCCGTTCGCGCTCAAGGATCGTATGCGTGATGCCATTCTTAAACTCGTGTCGGCCCGTGAGCAACGCACTGCGCGTCGGGGCGCAGGTCGGCGAGACCTGGAAATCAACAAACCGCACGCTCTCCGCACGCAGGCGATCGAGGTTAGGCGTCTTGAGGACCGGGTTACCATGGGCGGAAAGGTCGCCATAGCCTTGGTCGTCAGTCAGAATGAACAAGATATTCGGCTGCGTCGGACCACCAAGTAGACAAACACAGGAAAGGAACAGCCAAGGTAAGCAGCGCATCGGGGTAGGCCCAAGTTAGCTTCCCCCAAGGGCGATTCCAGAACGAACTATGGCCCTTGGCTGGACAGTCCCGCCCTGCGGTCCCTATAAACAAGCCTCCGCGATGCACCCCCTCCGTTCGCTCCTTAGCCTGCTCCCAGCCCTACTTCTGGGCCAAGGCCAACCCGTGGGTGCCGACCTCTATCGCCAATATTGTGCGGCCTGCCATGGGCAAGAAGGCCGCGGGATTGCCAAGGCCTTCCCGCCCCTGGCTAGCTCAGACTTCATCGCCACACAACGCGCCAAGGCCCTCCGTGCCCCGCTGGAAGGCTTACGCGGGGATATCCAAGTCAATGGCCAGAAATACAATGGCTGGATGCCGCCGGTGACGTTGACCGACGATCAACTCGCCGCCGTTTATAATTACATCTTCACTCAGTGGGGCAACACCTACCCCGCCACGTCGGCCCAGGAAATCGCTGCCCTTCGCGCTCAGACGAAATACCCGACGCACGCCCAGCTGCTGGCGGCGATGTCGCCGGACGTACTCCCCACTGCCCCCGCTGGCTGGAAATTCACGGTCGCCGCTCCGTTAGACTTTCAGCCCACGCGCCTCGTCGCACATCCCGACGGCCAGCACGTGGTGGTGCTGGCTGCCAGTGGTGACCTCTGGTCTTGGAACATCGCCACTCGCGAAGTAAAACTTCTCTGGTCTGGAAAGGACATCTTGGACCCTAAGCTTGGCGATACTACTTGCCTCGGACTCGGCACCGATGACCGCGGGCGACTCTATTTCATCAGCAACCAAGGCAACAAATCCAAGCAGCCTGTCTTCAACGAAGTCACGATTTGGCGGACCGAACCCTGGAGCGGTAACGGCAGCTGGTCCAAACCGAAGGCGTGGTTCCGGACGGGCTATAATTTCGGCGTCGGCCCCTACAACCACGGCGTTAACCACATCGCCCAAGGCCCTGATGGCCTCATGTATATCAGCAGCGGTTCGCGCACGGACGGCGGCGAAGAAGGCAATTCTCCGAACTACGATAAGTCGGGCGAGAACGCCCTCACCGCTAAACTATGGCGCCTCGACCCGAAGAGCGCAGACCCCAGCATCGAGGTCGTCGCCCACGGGCTTCGTAATACCTACCACTTCAGCTGGGACCGCCAAGGACGCCTCCTCGGCGTGGAGAACGGCACCGATGCGGACACCCCTGAGGAACTGAACTGGATTAAACTAGGCAGGCATTACGGCTTCCCGTACGAGTTCGGTGACTGGACCACTAAGCCTTACCCGCATACGCCCGAGGCCCCCAAGGGCCAGCAGTTCGTCCGCCCATTTAAGAACTTAGGTCCCGATGCTAACGATCGCGGCGGCAGCGCGACCTTCACGCCGCACTCCTCCCCTTCGACTATTCTGGAGCTCGGTCCGGATTGGCCCGCGCCGCTCGGTAACAGCTACCTCATTACCCGCTTTGGTAATTACCTTAAGGACCAGAGCGGCTTCGACCTCATCCAGGCCCGGCTCGACTTCACCAAGCAGGAGGCCATCGTCACGACGGTTGCCGCCCCCCTCGCCCGACCGATCTCCATGATCGCCCTCCCCGGCCACCGTCTACTCATCGCCGAATACTGCCGGGGTAATTCGCTGGCCGCGGGTACAAGTACACCTGGCCGGCTTATTCTGCTCGAACCTAAGTAAGCCCAGCGGCGGGCGGCCGCCCCTCGCGCCCGCTCGTATCAGCCTGCCTTCCCGGGCCAGTTTTGTCGCTTAGAAGGTTATTTCACGATCGCCGCTGACGAGCCCGTCGTTGGGATAATGAGCAACGGCACTTATTCTTATACAAAATTTGGTGGATTGAAAACCATCCAGAGGCTCGCCAGATTTTCGGAACCATGAAGCCATTCGCCCGCCTCGCGGCCCTCGCCGCTGAACCAAACCATGCAGTGACGGACCCGCTCAGCTTCCTCGAATACGGCGTCTACTTTGTCGCTGCGCTCGCCATCACCCTCTGGGTCGGCCGGACCCTCTTCCGCAGCGGCCGTGCCTTCCTGGTCGACGCCTTCCACGGCAATGCGGCCATGGCCGACTCGGTTAATAACCTTCTGATCATCGGGTTCTACCTCGTGAACTTCGGTTTCATGCTGCTCTTCCTTTCGACGGGAACGCCCCCGGAGCGTGGCCTCACCGTGGCCGAGCACCTCAGCTGGAAACTCGGCGTGGTTGTAATCGTGCTTGGCGTGATGCACTTGATTAACCTCATCGTCCTGAACGGCCTCCGGAACCGTGGCTTGAGCAGCACGCCGCCGCCCATCCATAAGGCCTAAGCAGTCGGTCGCTTGCGCAGGACGAAACTCCGGTAGCTCAATTCGCCA
>CAIYAN010000028.1 GCA_903924185.1 uncultured Opitutia bacterium
TCGGTGGCGATCCGTCCTAAGCGGGCAGCCAATTCAGCAGAATCGACGGATTGCAGCACGTCGAAGGCTTGGAGGGCCTGTTTTGCTTTGTTAGACTGGAGATGACCAATCAGCTCCCAACGGAGCCCAGCGGGCGCTTGGGGACGCTTGACGAGGGCTTCTTGTACCCGATTCTCCCCAACGGCCGACAACCCAAAGCGGTGGGCATATTCGGCGGCTTCAAAGGGATGGGTTTTGGTTACCGGCAACAGCCGAACCGACGAGGGTGAGCGCCCGCAAGCCTGGCAGGCTTGAGCCATGCGCTCCAAAACGGCCTGACAATGGGTGGTAAACTGGTCGTAGGTGACCATTTGAGCAGTATGAACACCCTAAAGCCTTGGAGTCAACGCCTGCTATTCGTTTAAAATAGCCGATTTTTGAGCCCTGAATTAGCCCTTCTACACTTGAAGGCACTTCCCATTAGATTTAGTAATCTAAGAACGCTCACCATGCACATCGAGAACCTCAAGATTTTCCGGGACCTGGTTGATAACGAAAGCTTTTCGAAGGCCGCCAAGCTGAACGCCATCACCCAGTCGGCCGTCAGCCAGCAACTCCGGTCGATGGAGAAGCACTTCAACGTCCTCATCGTGGACCGCAGCCAGAAGCAGTTTCGCCTCACCCGCGAAGGGCGCAGCCTGTACGAAGCCTCTAAGGACATCCTGAATCGCTACGAACAGGTCGCCAGTGAGATGCAGGAGATGCGCAAGGTCGTCAGCGGCACCGTTCACGTCTCGACGATTGTCTCGATTGGCCTCCACGAACTGCCCCCCTACGTGAAGCGCTTCATGCAGGAGTTCCCCCACGTCAATGTCCGCATCGAATACCGTCGCTCCAACCTCGTCTACGAAGACGTTGTCTCGAGTGCCGTCGACTTCGGCCTCGTAGCGTTCCCGCAGAAGTATCGTCAGGTGGAAATCATTCCTTTCATGGAAGACCAGCTCGTCGCCATCTGCGCCCCTAAGCACAAGCTCGCGTCGAAAAAGGAAATCGATCTCGCCGACCTGCAGGGCTGTAAGTTCATCGGTTTCGACCAGGATATCCCGACCCGCAAGGCACTCGACCAATTCTTCCGCGAGCAGCGTATCGAACTCGAACCGACGATGGAGTTCGATAATATCGAAACGCTCAAACGCGCCGTGGAAGTCGACGCCGGCGTGGCGCTCGTCCCTGAAGGCACCATTCGCTCTGAGATTGAGCAAGGCACGCTCGTGAAACTGCGCCTGCGCGATCGCCGTGTGGCTCGTCCCTTGGCTATCCTGCACCGCAAAGGCCGAGTCCTGACGCCAGCCATGAAGCGCTTCATGGCGCTCATGCTTAACGGCCTGAACGGCAAAAGCGCCGAAGTTTCTTAAGTTAGACCCGGACCGAACGTTCGAGGCGACGGGCCAACGCAAAGCCAGGGAGGGCTTGCGCAAAGAAGAAACCGAGGCCGACCCACAGCAACGCATCGGCGTCAACGCCGGTCAAGGCCGACGCCGCCAAGCCCCACCAGAGCAAAGCACCCACCATGGGTTCTGGTGCCCGCTTGAGGCTAGCACGGGCGAGCGACCAAGCGCCAAAGAGGGCCGCCGCCAACCCAGCGGTCGCCGCCGCGGAAAGATGCCCTAAGGCGAAGTGGGCGTAGAGCAGAAAGCCTTGGGCAACCAACAAGCCGCCTAAGATCGCGGAGCTGACCCGGAACTGATGCGGGAAGAGTGCGAACTGGGCGCGGTGGGCCCGGAGATAAAGAACCGTGGCAATGACGGCCATCGCCAACGTCAGGGACCAGATGAAACGGAGTCCGCTGATTGGCATGACGAACTTATCAATCGCCCACTGCGCCAAGAAGCACTTCGCCAAAATCAGCGACCAGAGGGCCCCTAGCCGATCGACGACCACGACTTCCCGATAGGCACGCTCGACCGACAAGGAGAGCTCCGTGTCAGAATCTGCAGGCAAGGAAGACGGCAAAGGCGCCATGAGAAGGCTTTCACCGTGAGAGCTTCCAGTGCGCCTGCAACCTTAGGCCGTCGTTTAACTCAAGAAAACCAGCGCTTCGAACGCTTAATTTCCGCCGCCACTTCCAGCGGCACTTCCTTCTCCCAGCCCACATACCCCTGGCGGATGCGCTCCGCCAAGGTGCGCGGCTGGCAAGCCAAGGCGGCGGGGCTGGCCCCCGTAATGGGGATGAGGAAACCATTATTACGGAGGTGCTCGAAGAGGCCAGCGACTTTGGGCCGGACCTGCACGTCGGCCGCCGTGACGACTGCATCGAGGGCGACCTGATAGGTCTCCGGAAAACAGACCAAGCAGGCGACGGGATCCGAAATCAGTCGGCGTAGCTGGTCGCCGCGCATCGGGTAAACCATCACCTTAACGCCGTCCTTGAACAGACGCCCGCAAGCCTCGAGTACGCCGCCTTCGAGATGCGTGTAGTGCGCAGGATTAAAGAGGTCCACGAGGTTGTTCATACCCGCGATGAGCGTGACGTCACCGGTCGTATGAAGACGGAAGTAGGCAGGGAGGCGATACCAGCCGCGATGGCGAGTCACCAGCAAAGGACGGCCCACCGCCGCCACCAGGCCGATGCGCGCGTCGATTTCCTCTTCGGAGGCATTTTCTTGGCCCACGCACATTTCGTAGAGCGTGATGGTGTCAGCGCTCGGCGGCTGCGCGTGCTGGGCGCAGCTAATCATGTCTTCATTGACTAGGGACAAGGGCCGGAAGGTGCCACGGGCGACCAAGACGGACTTTTTGTAAAAGAACTCGCCCGCCACGGCCGGCACGCCGCGCTCATCGAACAATACCGCATCGGTGAGCCCGAGGCGGACCAGCCGCACCAAGGCCGTACGGTTATCGAAGCCCGGGAAACCCGGTCCACTGAAATGCACAAAATCTACCTCTACACGACCCGCGCCGACGTCCTCGATGATAGCCTGCACGAATTCATCGATGGAAGAGCGTTGGTGTAAGGCCGCGTGAATCAGGTTCACGCCGACCATGCCGAGCGCGTCCTGCTGGCGGCCAGCATCACGATCCCACAGGCGCAGGTGCAGAATAACGTCGCTCGGTGCTGCCCCGGGCTCCGACTGAAAGCGCATGCCCATCCAGGAATGGCCCTGCCCTTTACCATCGTGCGGCGTCGTGGCCACGGTGTCAGCAAAAGCAAAAAAGCGGGTCTGGGCGCCGCGCTCGGTGGCGAGGCGATCAACCAACAAGCCATACTCATGCCCCATCATTTGCTCGAGACGTTCGCGCGAGACATAGCGCTGCGGATGGCCATAGATGGCATCGCTGACCCGCATGTCGTAAGCGGACATGCTCTTGGCGACCGTCCCCGAGGCACCGCCTGCCTTGAAGAAATGTCGGACAACTTCCTGACCAGCGCCGATTTCCGCGAAGACCCCGTAGGCGGAACGGTCGAGGTTGATGGCCAGCGCCTTGCGGGCGGTCACCGCGCCGGGCTGTTCATGAGTATTCTCGGACATATCGGAATGTTAGCCCGCCCGAGCGACAGAAACCAGCGGAAAGGGGTGACAAAATGGCGACTTTGGATTGGCGAAACATGGGCAGCCGGGCACAATGATAGACAAATTCCCCCAGCACACCGCGCCCCATTACCCCATGAAAGAATTCTTCAAATCAGTCCTCGCCTCCACCATCGGAACCTTCCTCGCTGGCCTGGGGCTTTGCTTCCTGATGTTCGTGCTCATGGTGGGACTCGTCAGTTCCAGCGGGAGCCAGCCCGAATCCACGCCAGTCCTAGTGAAACCGAAGACGATGCTCGTGATCGGCAATGGCCTCGCGATCAACGACACGCCGGCTCACGGCACGCCCGGCTTAACGTCCTTCCTCAGCGGGACCCCGATGCCTGAAGTTGACCTCCTCCGCGCCCTCGAAGCCATCGACCTTGCCGCTAAGGATAACAACGTCGTGGGCCTGCTGATTGCCGGAGAAATCGAAGCGGGCATCGTTCAACTCAACGAGCTGCGCCAGGCTATCCTCAAATTCAAGGAAAGTAAGAAGCCCGTCATCGGCTGGGTCGAGAACACCTCGCAGCGGGAATACTACCTGACCAGCGTTGCGGATAAAATCTACATGCACCCAGCGAGCGAAGTTGAACTCAAGGGCTTGGCCTCATACAATATGTATTACGGGGAAATGCTGAAGCTTTTCGGCGTGGGCGTCCAGGTCACTAAGGTCGGCAAGTATAAGTCTGCCGTGGAACCGTTCCTCGGCGACAAGATGAGTGAGCCCGCGCGCGAACAGACCGCCCAACTCCTCAATGGTGTCTGGAACCGACTCCTGACGGACGTGTCCCTTTCCCGCCAGGTGACCATCGCCTCCCTCCGCCGGGCGGCCGACGACGCCGGCATCTATAGTGCAGAAAAGGCTAAGTCGTTGAAACTGATTGATGGTATCCGGCAACGTGATGAACTGATTACTGAACTGCGTAAAATCGGGGCGGGGGCCGATGAGTCCGGCACGTCCTTCCGCCAGATTTCCTTGGCCAAGTATGCCCATAAGGTCCAGCTACCACGCCGTGGCGAACGCATCGCCATCGTCTACGCGGAAGGTGAAATCGTCGATGGCTGGGGTGGGGTAGGCGAAATCGGCGGTGACCGCTTGGCCCGTGACCTCCGTGAGCTCCGTGCGGACCCGCGTCTCCGCGCGGTCGTGCTACGGGTGAACAGCCCAGGCGGCTCGGCTTTCGCCAGCGACATCATCGCGCGCGAGGTTGGCCTTCTCCGTAACAAGGGTATCCCCGTCGTTGTCTCCATGGGAGATCTCGCCGCTAGCGGTGGCTACTACATCGCCGCCCGTGGTTCCGTCATCATGGCGGACCCTGCGACCATCACCGGCTCTATCGGCGTCTTCGGCCTGCACTTCAATTATCAGGAACTCGCCAAGAAGGTGAACCTCGGTACCGATGGCGTGAAGACTAACCGCTATGCCAACCTCTTTGACATGGACCACGCAGCGACGCCGGAAGAAATGGCCGTCGTGCAGGCGACGGTGGATAGCATCTACGAAGACTTCCTTAAGGTCGTCGGCGAAGGCCGTAAGATGGAGCGGAATAACGTCCATGAAATTGCGCAAGGACGTGTCTGGCTGGGCCTGAACGCCCGTGAAAATGGCCTAGTCGATAAGTTCGGCGGCCTCCGCGACGCCATCCGTGAAGCCAAGGTGCTCGCCAAAATCAACGACGCCGAAATCATCCAGGTACCGGCCCTGCATTCGGGACGCGAAAATATCCTGCAAACACTACTTTCCGAGGACAGCCATGAGATGCCCCTCTTTGCGCGCGCCCAGTCCAAGGACCCTGCCCTCCTCTTCCTCAAGAGCCATGCGGAAGTCCTTAAGGCTATCCGCTCGTTGAACGATCCGCGCGGCGTCTACCTATCCTGCCCCGTCCGCGGAGCCGGCCGCTAAGCCCGCTTAAGGCTTCTTCGGTGCCTGCGCCTTCGCTTCGGGCATCCACGCCTGTAGCTGGCGTACCCGCGTATCATCCGCCGGGTGGGTCGAAAAGAACTCCGGCGGCTTCGTGCCCCCAGCCTTGGCGAAGCGCTGCCAGAAAGCCGGGGCGGCTTCCGGATTATAACCTGCTCGCGCCATGAAGATGAGGCCGAGGTAATCGGACTCCGATTCATGCGAACGGCTAAACGGCAGGAGGAGGCCAAACTGGCTACCGAGGCCGAAGCCGGCCATCCACGCCTGCCGGGTCTTCGCCGACTTATTCTTGGTCGCCTCGTCCACCGTAACGGCACCTAACTGGACCAACAGGCCTTGGGAAATGCGTTCGCTGCTGTGCTGGCAGAGCACGTGAGCCACTTCATGGCCGAGGATCACCGCGATGTCGTCGTCGGTGCTGGCATACGGAAACATCCCGGCGTTGAAGCCGATCTTACCGCCAGGCATCGCAAAAGCGTTCGGTGACTTATCGTCGATAACGGCGAACTGCCACTGGTTGGCGGGCGGCAGAACACCATTTTTATCTTCCTTGCGTGCAACGGCGACGATGCTGAGCCCGATGCGCCGAATCTGGGCGAGGCGTGGGTCGTTCGGGAGCTTCTTCATCTTAGAGAATTCCCCAGCCGCCATGCTAGCGACCTCGGAGTTACTGACGAAGTTGATCTGTGATCGGCCCGTACCCGGGACGGTTTCACAGCCGACACAAGCAAAGCCCAAAGCCAAGAGAAGATAGAAACGCATGGGGAGGACGACCCCTTGATTAAAGCCGCAAGGACTCAGCCGGACGAGTCCGAATCTTGGGCATCAATATAATACTTCTTATTAGCCGGGTCGTAGGAATCCGTATAGACCGAGGCCATCCGGATCGACATCCGGTTCAGGACTGCCCCCAAGATCGGCACGCCCGTCTCGGCCAAGCGGGCCAAGCAGGCACCCGCATTTCGCATGTGCACGAGGTTAAAGCGGACCACGTAGATGACTCCGTCGACCTTCGGGACTAGGTGCAATGCATCGGAAACGGCGCCAATCGGCGGGGAGTCGATGAAGACGCGGTCATAACGCGTCTTCATCTCGTCTAACATGGCGAGGAATTTAGGGTTATTAATAACCTGCGTCGGGTTGCGACAGCTCATGCCGACGGGCAAGACATCGAGGCCCGGAGCCACGTCGCGCACGATCGCTTCGTCCAAGGTCATCTCGCCATTAAACCAACGGCTCACGCCGCCATCACCGGAGAAACCAAGGGATGGACCGACATTGGGTAGGCGCAAGTCGGCGTCGATGACCAGCACGCGCTCCGCATGTTGGGCAAAACTGAGTGCAAGATTCGTGGCGACGAA